>CAYHQN010000067.1:0-23110 GCA_964358545.1 uncultured Tangfeifania sp.
GCCATATAACAAAATAAACCGTCTCTTTTTTCAATTTGGTAAAGTAGAAGTAAATAAAATATTTATAGCTTGAATAGATTCTCACGATGAATACAGATTTTACATCTATGCCATTGCCTAAATTGATACGGTTGATTGCCCTTCCTTCGAGTATTGGTTTGATATTTAATACGTTATTTAATGTCATTGATACTTATTACGGAGGGTTGGTCTCAACCACAGCACTGGCGGCTTTGTCTCTCTCTTTTCCCGTTTTTTTCATTGTCCTTTCAATTGGTATGGGAATGGGAACAGGGGCAACTACTTTGATATCCTCTTCTTTGGGGGCCGGAGAAAAAAAGAAGGCAGGAATCTATGCAGCTCAGGCCATTACTTTGTCCTTTTTTAATGCGCTTTTGCTTACTGTTGTTGGAATGATATTGGCGCCTCATCTGTTAAAGTTGCTGGGGGCCAAAGATGAATACCTTGGAATTGCTGTTGCCTACATGAATATCATCTTATCAGGAACACTCTTTTTTTTACTTAATAGCGCGCTGAATGCTGCGCTCACTTCAAGGGGAGACACCAAAACCTACCGGAATTTCTTGGTAGCAGGATTTTTTCTCAATGTGGTTATGGATCCATGGTTTATGTACGGCGGGTTTGGAGTTCATGCCATGGGTGTTGGCGGGATCGGGTTTTCAACTGTTATCATTCAGATTTTGGGTTCCGGATACCTGATTTACCGGATCAAAAAGAGAAAAATCATGGAAGGGATCAGCTTAACGGAATTTATTCCGCAAAAGAGACCAATGCTGGATCTTTTCAAACAAGGCTTTCCAGCCAGTCTAAACATGATGACTGTCGCAATTGGGATATTTGTGATCACCTATTTTGCGGGTAAATTTGGGAAGGAGGCCGTTGCCGCTTATGGAATAGCTACCAGGATTGAACAATTGGCGCTGTTGCCAACCATTGGACTAAACATCGCAGCCCTGACTATTGCCGCGCAGAATTTTGGCGCAGGGCTGCCCAGCAGGGTGATGGATTCATGGAAATTGAACATCATCTATGGGTTATTGATTATTTTGGTTGGGATCACCGGTGTTGCCTTCTTTTCTGAGCCACTGATGAAAATTTTTACCTCTGACCCGAATGTCATTTCGATCGGTATAGAATATCTCCATGTTGCGGTTCTTTTCTTCTGCGCATACATTTTCCTGAATATCTCAGTGTCAACGCTACAGGGGATTAAAAAACCATTGTATGCCATATTTGTAGGAACCTACAGGCAATTTTTAGTGCCACTGCCCCTCTTCCTGCTGCTTTCCATACATCTGGGCTGGGGCACCAAAGGAATCTGGTGGGGAATCTTCTTTGCCAACTGGAGTGCGGCAATATTTACTTTTTTCTATACCCGGCGAAGACTTCAAAAGTTGATGGTTCCTTTGAAGAAGTGACTAAAGTGACTAGAGTGACTAAAGTGAACTAAAGTTGTGGACTCCCATCTTTAAGAACTAAACTTTCCTGAAGCGAAGTACTTTAGTCACTTTAGGCACTCTTATTTCTTGGAATTGTCCTTCAAAGAAACAGTCCTGTTAAAGACTAACTTCTCACTAGTGGAATCAGGGTCCACATTGAAATAGCCCAATCTTTCGAATTGGAAGTTGGTTAACGGAGTTGCATTTTTAACAAATGGCTCGACAAAGCAATTGTTTAGTGTTTTCAACGATTCCGGATTTAAAAACTCCAGAAAATCTTTATCCTTGTGTCCGTCAGGATCCGGATCTGTAAACAGCCGGTCGTAGAGCCTTACTTCACAAGTGCGGGCCCCTGCAGCGGCCACCCAATGGAGGGTTGCCTTTACTTTGCGCCCATCGGGGGCATTGCCGCCTTTGGTCTCCGGATCGTAAGTGCAATGCAATTCAACAATATTCCCGGCAGGGTCTTTGACTACCTCATTGCATTTGATATAATAGGCATAGCGTAAACGGACCTCTTTCCCGGGAGCAAGACGGTAGAATCTGGAGGAGGGTTCTTCCATAAAATCTTCCCGTTCGATGTAAATCTCCCTGGAGAAGGGTACTTTTCGTTTTCCCATGCTTTCATCTTCGGGATTATTGACGGCATCAACCTCTTCAACTTCACCCTCGGGATAATTAGTCAGGACAATTTTCAGCGGATCAGTAACACACATTACACGCTGTGCCCTTCTGTTCAGGTCTTCCCGGATACAAAACTCCAGCAATGCGAAATCAGTTACGCCACCCACTTTCGTAATTCCCACTAAATCGGCAAAATTGCGTATGGATTCCGGTGTATATCCTCTCCGGCGCAGTCCACAGATGGTGGGCATTCTTGGGTCGTCCCAATCTTTGACATATCCCTCTTTGACCAATTGAAGCAATTTACGTTTGCTCATCACGGTTGAGGTGATGTTCAGACGTGAAAATTCGATTTGCCTTGGCCGGTAATCAGAATCTTTCAACTCCTCAACAAACCAGTCATATAGCGGACGGTGAACCTCAAATTCGAGGGTACATATGGAGTGGGTGATTCCTTCCCAGTAATCAGACTGGCCATGGGCATAATCGTACATCGGATAGATGCACCATTTATCACCGGTACGGTGGTGGGGCTGTTTCAATATCCGGTACATCAGTGGATCACGCATGTGCATGTTAGGCGAGGACATGTCTATTTTTGCCCTAAGCACACAGTCTCCTTCGTTGTATTTCCCGGCCTTCATATCTTCAAATATCTGAAGGTTCAGCTCCGGCGCACTGTTTCGGGTCGGGCTCGCAGTTCCCGGACGTGTAGGTGTTCCGCGCTGCCCGCTGATCACCTCCTGGCTTTGAAAATCGACATAAGCTTTCCCTCTTTTGATCAGCTCAACGGCAAAATCATACAGTTTGTCGAAATAATCGGATGCATAGAAAAGTCGGTCTTCCCAATCGAATCCCAGCCATTTTACATCCTCCATGATCGAATCGACATACTCGGTCTCCTCTTTGGCAGGATTGGTATCGTCGAAACGAAGGTTGGTGATGCCGCCAAAAAGTTTGGCTGTGCCAAAATTCAGACAGATCGATTTAGCATGACCGATGTGCAGATAGCCATTGGGTTCGGGTGGGAAACGGGTATGGACCCTTTTGCCATTTTTACCTGCCGCCAGATCATCCACGATCTGCTGTTGAATGAAATTTTTTGGAACGATTGGATCCATTGTTGCCTATCTTAATGTTTTATTCTTTTTAATACAAGTGCCTAAAGTGAACTAAAGTGACTAAAGTGCCTAAAGTACTTAGCTATGCGCTTGATTTGTTTTAATGCCGGGAGTCCCCAACTTTAGGCACTCTAGGCACTTTAGCGCACTTTAGTCACTCTCCGCAAAGGTAACAAGAGTTGTTTAGACACGGAAGAAAAAAATCGGATTAAAAAATGAGTTAAATTTGGCTGTTCATAAAAAGTCTGATTATGGGAATCATTGAACTGGAAGGAATGGAGTTTTATGCTTACCACGGCTATTTCAAAAGTGAAAGAATCGTTGGTAATCGGTTCGAAGTGAATCTCTCGATAGAAACCGAATGCGAAACTGCAGCCCAAAGTGATCATCTTTCGGATGCATTAAACTACGAAGGAATCTACCGTCTGGTTAAAGGGGAGATGCACCTGCGCTCCCACTTGCTGGAACATGTAGCGGGCAGAATTCTTACCAGGATACACGAAGAGTACAAAGGGATAGGCGTTGTTCGGGTGAAGATCTCCAAAGCAAGGCCTCCCATGGGTGGCCATATCAAAGCAGTTAGCATTACCATGGAGCGATGAGACGGATTTTTCTGTTCCCGGTTTTCCCGCCAAAGAAATTTACCTATATTTGCACCCTGAAAACGGTCGGTTGGCCGAGTGGCTAGGCAGCGGTCTGCAAAACCGTGTACGGCGGTTCGAATCCGCCATCGACCTCAATGTATTGTTGTTATGAAATCGTCTGAAATGTCAATACATTGCATTTCAGACGATTTCCTTTTTTGTGTACCAACAAAGCTAGCCCTATGTTAAAAAATTTATTGGCAACCACACCAAAAAAGGAGGCAGAGAAAATCGATACCACACCCAAAGCCGAATTTATCAATATTCCAGTACAGTTACTTGCCGGATTTTTGGATGATAGCCGGATCTGTATCAGGAATATCTACTATTATTCGATCTATGCCCATTTTATTAAGCAAACTAAAGGGTCAACCAGGGAAAAATACAAAATTGCCTGTAACTGGCTAAATTTTCAGGATTTGGATTGTGAGGAAAACCTGAGGCAGGGAAAATATTTGTTTGAAAGATACCAAAATGTGCCAATGACCGGCATCAACAGAAATCTCTACTCCGATTACAACAAACTGGAAAAATCGGATTTTGAAAAGGCCTGCTTTTTAGCTTTTCATGCCTTCAAATCAATAGTTGGAAATAAAACCTTTCAGAAGGCTGATAACAAACTTTTGTGGTCAAGAATGGACGGTAAGGTAAAGGCGGTTCATGATGTATCAGAACTGTCAGAAAAATTGAGATTTTACACACAGGAATACCAGACCTTGAAAATCAAGAGAGAGCTGCAGGAAAATTGGGGTCTGGTCTATTATGCGCAACAGACCAGAGGTTTTTATGTCTCCTTTAAGTTGGATTTGAAATCCCTGATCACAGAGGCCATGAAACGAAAAAGAAAAACCATTGAGAAGCTGCGAATAATGCATCTGAGGGCGTTGGAAAAGGAGGTTGCTGACAAATTGGCAAAAAGTAAGGGCAATCAAACTATTTGAAAACTTAGAATTCAGGGCAATTGCTTAAGTTTTGTTCCAAGGAAGATTAATTCGTTTACTTCTTTCTTTCGCCCATAATTCACTGTCATATCATAACCATATCTCAGGCTAAATAAATTGCTGTGTTGAAACAGGTGATCAGGCATGAATTTTTTGTTGTAAACTGCTGTACATATGTTATGGTATATTGCATTGCCTTTTTTGATTTTAACTAAACTCTTCGTGTAATATTCTTCCTTGAAAGGCTGGAGAACTTGAATATAAATAGCCTTCGTTTTCACCGGAGATATTTTTGAGACAGAAAATGAACCATAAAGTGTGATCAGCCTGGATTTTATTGAAGTTTTACGGTTTCGAAGAGTTTTTGCCGAAGAATTTGATTTCAAAGAAGAATATCGCGCTGAAAAGGGAAATTATATCTCATTTTCAAATAGCAGAGATAAAGAACAGAAATGGATCATAAAGATGGAACATTGGAGAAGAATGCATGGAATAAACCATTCGGCTTCTATGTAATATGATTTCATGGTTATATTACAAATTTCATAAAATCAATAAAATATATTATTTTATTTGTATGGATTGTTTGATTTAAAATAATTCCATTCTATATGCCGTGGATGCAATTATTTTTGGTCTGATCCTCCCTTATTTGGGTACAAAAGGTTAAAAGCTTTTGATTTTAAGATGTTTGAAAAGCTACGAACATGATAATTGGAACCCGCAATTTATATTTCATTTATTGATCTCTTTAAATATCTTTGGGATATCTTGCCTTCTGATGGGTAGGGTATCAATACCAGCAAAATGGATCACAACCATTCAAAATCGTCTGTTACTAAAAATACAAATCTCGCTTTTGTCATTGGGATAGTTTTGAATTTGGCGTATGTCCTTTTGCAAATCATTGTTGGACTGAAAGTCAACTCTTTGTCATTGCTTTCTGATGCCGGTCACAATTTTTTGGATGTAAGCGGTTTAGCCTTTTCCCTACTGGCTTTCAAGCTGACTAAGTCAAAGGCCACCGAGAGGCTTACCTATGGTTACAAAAAATCTTCCATTTTAATCGCTTTACTGAATACCGTAATTCTGCTACTGTCTATTGGCGCAATTGGTTATGAGGCTGTTCTGCGGTTCCAGAATCCTGAACCATTGGATGGAATGACTGTGGCGTGGATTGCCATGATCGGAATTTTCATCAATGGAATTTCAGCCTTATTTTTCTTTAGGGAGAAAGATAGGGATATCAATATCAAAAGCGCTTTTCTTCATTTGCTTTCGGATGCAGTCATCTCGCTAGGATTGGTTGTTGGTGGTGTTATCATTTATTACACGCAATATTACTGGATTGATTCATTCTTAAGTGCGCTAATTTGTCTTGTAATTTTGTGGAGTACCTGGAATTTGCTAAAAAGCAGTCTCCACCTCAGTTTGGATGGAGTTCCGGAAGATATTGATTTGGATGAAATCAACATGGTGATCAGGTCGATGGAGGGTGTTGAAAATTTGCATCATGTCCATGTATGGGCCATCAGTACCAAAGAGAATGCATTGACCGGTCACCTGGTAATTGATGATAATTTGTCCGTCGATCGGATCAACACTATCCGTCGTGAGATCAGGGAAAGATTGTTAGGCCTGAATATTTCGCATGCTACCCTTGAGATTGAAACAGTGAATGATCTATGCTACAACGAACACTGCGATTCATGTTGATTTATTCTATTTTTTGAGGGTGAAAGAATCAATCATTTTTCCTTGCGCATTCACCGACTCGAGATATAGGTTATTGCCGTCGATCTTTACATATTGATAGAGTTGGCCCTTGCTTTCGGTAACTTCTGCATATGGTTCCGGGTCAAATTGGTGATCGGTATTGGGAATTCCAACCGAAATAAGGTAGGCCGTGCCATCCCGGTAGGAAGAGACCACTTTCCCGTCCTTCAATGGTTTTGAGCGCATGTAATAATGGAGGTGGCCACTGCAAACCATGTCGACATGGTATTTGTCGAACAGTGGAACCCAGGCTTTCTGGATGTCAAGATAGGGTTCTTCGCGATTGTATGGGGCAAAATGAAACATGGCAATCTTCCAGGTGGCTTTTGTTGTGGCAAGTTGCTTCTCAATCCAGGCCGTCTGGGCATCAATGGGCGAAGTGGCATCGATCATCAGGAAGAGCGCATTTTTGTATGTAAAAGAATATGTTTGTTCTTTTGGTACGCCATCCGGACCATTCATTGGATAGCTGAAAAGATCGCAATACAGTTTAGCGCCAAGACCGGCACGATTGTCGTGGTTTCCGGGTACGGACATAAAAGGAATTTTGCAGGCGGTCTCTTTGGAATAGTCAAAAATAGCATCCCATTGGTCACGGTTCAAACCATCGCTCACCAGATCTCCTACGATAGAAAAGAATGAGGCATCCGGATGTGTCTTCCACCCTTTGTGAAGGATGTCTCCAAACATTGGAGAATAGTGGGTATCCCCAAACCATAGGAAAGAGAAGGAAGTATTTGTAGCTGAAGTAGTAAAGCTTTCTGAATCAGACCATTCATCTTGTGAAGAAATTTGATACTGGTAGGTAGTGCCTGGTTTAAGACCTGTGAGTTTTGCTGTGTAGTGATTGGAATAACGGTCGTTAACCAGCATGCGGTCTTCCATTTTCATTTTATCGGCAACAATAGAGCATACTTTTGTTGTATCCTTTGCCCTGTATTTTAAAGTTGAGGCATCCACGGTAGTGTTGGTCCGCCACTGTATATCCATGCAGGTTGAAGGATCTGAACTCCAGGTGAGGATGATTTGATCGGCATGCTGAGAAGATGGGAAAGGTGTGGATCTGAAAGCACCAACCAAATGCGATTCAGCAGCCCTACCTCTTGTGGTCCTCAATAATTGCTGACCTTTCATAGTCTCAGGTACCTCCTGCAATACGAGCTCATCCCAATCCAGATATGTAGAAGCACCATCCTGTAGGACACCGAACTCTTGGTTTGCCGGGAAAACAGGACTGATTTGTAAATTATCCTGTTTGTTTAACGGTGCGACCGAGACAAAATAGTGAAGCGCCAAACCGTTCTCAAAACCGTTTACACCCAAACCGACTCTGCCCTTTGAAAATTGCTTTTGCCAAATATCGTAGGTTGTTTGCCTGTTCTTAACCGTCATAGTAGTCTTGCGGAATCCGCTTCCGGGTATCCAAAAAGGGAGGGTTTTCTGTTCTTTGCTGACCATCATTGAGACGGTTACGGGTACATTGACGTCGAATACCCAATGACATGTTGAGAGAACCCTCAACTCCTCTTTGGAGAAGAGCTCCATGACCTGGTTCATGTCAAGTTTCATCAGATCCTGCTGGCCCTTAGTCTCGTACAATTCGGTAATGACACGGTTCATCACCTGGGCAACTGTCTGATCCTTTTGGGCTCCAAAGGTTTTGCCGGCAAGAATAAGAACCACCAACAAAACAGGGAACAAGCTTAAAAATTTCCTTGTTTGCATGTTAATTAATAGTGACTGCGATCCGCCAGCCTCATAGTTGATTGAAAAGTCTGCGATTCGTAACAGACTTTGGACATTATTGAACCCCGAAGCTATTGTCTTTTACTTCTGTTAAAGGATTTTACATCAAAAAGCAAGGTAAAACGGATGGTGTTGGCCAAAGGATTGTTCTGGTGTATCGGAACAAGATAAGAGAAATCGATTGAACATATATTCATCTTTATACCAAGACCAGTAGAGAAGAATTTCCGGTTTCCTTTGTATTCACTCTCAGAGAAATATCCGGCACGGACGGCAAATTGATGGTTGTACCAATATTCAACACCTGTAGAAAAATTGATCTCCTGTAACTCTTCCTTCAAGCCCCCCGGTGCATCGGTAAATGAACTGAAAATGGAGCTGATCACAGACATGTTGGAACTATTGTCAGGTAATACGATTCCACCGGTCGTATTCAGATTACCTGAAGTGATTTGTGGAGTAGGAACCATTAACTTATTGATGTCGAATGAAATGGCTAAGGAGTTAAAACTGTCGAATTCTTTGCTGTAGGTTGTTCCTAATCTAAAATTGGCCGGGAGGAACTCCTTGTTCTGACCATCATCATAGGATATTTTTCCTCCAATGTTGGAAAGATTGATCCCCGCTGAGATGGACTGATCGTTGCTGCTTTTGCCGAAATTCTTGTTGTAATAAAAGGAGACATCGGTAGAAAAAGTATGACCCGGGACATAAGATTCAGGTCCAATCCCTCCTGAAAGATCGGAGCGGATGTATCTGATGGCAACACCTCCTGAAAAATAATCGGATAGTTTTCTTGAGTAGCTTACATCAAAAGCGAACTCATTGGGACTGACATTGGCGAGGCTGGTACCATTTTGATCGGTAAGCAGTATGTCACCCATCGAGAAGTAACGAAGTGAGGCGCCGATAGTTTGATATTGGTCCATTTTATAATATCCCGACAAATAGGCCAAATTGATGTCGTTGACCAATTGCCTTAACCATGGAGTGTAAGACAAAGCAAAGCCAAAATTGTCTTTCGCAAAGGCAAATTTTGAGGGATTCCAATACTGGGAATTAGCATCAGGAGATGTGGCAACACCCACATCCCCCATGGCACCATGCCTCGAATCGGGGGTAATGGTCAGAAATGGAACCGCTGTGGTAATGGGATTGTATTGAATTTCCTGTCCTGTTGCCAAACTTTGGGAGTATGCAGTCTGACAAAGCATTACAGCGATAAGAACAACCAATAGTCTGTCAAAGTGTATTATTCTCATTACATTTTTATTAGATGGTAAAATTCGTGATCTGCATCCAAAGTAAGATTAAATTTTTATGGTTTAGAGACAAAAATGATTATTTTAGAATATCATGTTTTAAATTCTTCGAGATAATCTGATGTTCACTTCCTAAATCGATAACGACATTACCGGTTGATAATTCAATTATTATGGAATTTACATTCTCTTTAATCCATCCTGACTCATAATCAATTCCGTCTATCACCCTTAATTTCAGATCATTATTGTCCAGTGGAATGACCTTTAGATGAGAACTGGCTGAAATTTTGAATGGTGAAATTTTGATGGGAATTGAGTTGACAGTATTTAGCTCAACGATTCCATTGCTGTTCGTTATACTTTTTATTTTTAGAAATGTTTCGGTTAAAATGGGTATGTTATTAGCTCCGTTGTCAGATTCTTGAAGGTTCAATGATGCAAGATCGGAAGTTGTCAGTTTATTACCCGCATTGTTTACTGAATTCAGGATCGCCGTAAGATATGCCGTGTTTGGTTCAATACCAAGTAGTTTCAATCGGTTCAGTTGATACCGAAAGCTGGTAGTAGCTTTTGGTAAAGCTTCTTCTGTTGCTTTATCAAGTCCGGTAGATTGAAAGCGGGAGCCCACATAACAAAGTCCTTCACTGGTTCCTGCCTTGAAACCAATGGTTCCGGTTCTTTCATCTTCATTGGCCAGTCTTACATTTTGGATATCACCTGACCTGGTGAAATTAACGACGTAGAACAATTTGGCATCTTCCTCCAATTCATCCAGTCCACTTTTGGAGATCCATTCAATTTTGCCTTGTCCGTTAAATTGAGCGAAGAAAAGGTCCGGATCAGTTGGAGCAGTTTGTTGCATGATCCCATTGTACTCAAGTTTTCCACGGAAGGAGCCGGCAAGGTAGAACTCATTTTTGTCGAGCTGTTTTAACTCTAGTCCGAACGCTTTCACATCCGAATGAAACTTGTCCATCCAGATTAGTTTGTTGTTTTCATCAAACTTAGCCACGAAAGGCACCTGAACCGCAACTGATTGCTTGTTAATTTTCTCTGTCAGGAAGCCCGTTATGTAGGAATTTCCAATTTCATCTTTCAGGTAGTCCTTTCCGGCGCCACATCGTTCTGCACCAAAAGAGAGGGCAAGTCTCCATATTTTATCCTGTTCATTGAACTCTTCCGAAGCCTTATGAAGCAATTTGATCTGGGGTTTAAGCGTATAAAAATCTTTCATCACCAGTCCCAAAGGTGCATTGTCAAAAGTAGGATCGGCTATGGTGTAACTCTTGCCTTTTGCCAGAAAATTGTCCCCATCCATGGGTTGATTCAACGAAATTGCTACGGAATAAAACCCCGGGAATTCTACCAGTACAGCTTGTTGGTTCATCAGGTTACTGATCAGCCAGGCAAACAACAGTGATTTCCCTTTGTCGTTGCTTTCATCCCTGAAGAGCAGTTCTTCGGGAAACATAAAACGGTCGTAACCAAATAAATCGTTGTAGGGACGGTAGGCAAATGACTTTTGCACAAACTGTTGCAGGAAGGCAGCGCCCTCTTCCTTTTTCATTCCTGCCAAAACGGGTTTGATTTGTTTAAGAAGCGATTCTTTAGATAGAAGGGTGAAAGGGGCATTGAAGCGGATTTCAGGATCCGTTTGAGGATATTCCTCCAGAAATTTCGTCACTTCCGGATTGTATTTCAGGATGAATTCGTACAACTTCTTGTCCCAAAGGAATTGAAATTTTTTATTCACGACCTCTCCCTGAAAATTGAGTGATTGATTGATATTCAACTGAATGGATCCAGAAGCCTCAGGATGATTGCTTAGGTATGCGGTAACAGGTAGTGTTGCAATCGGCTTGTCTATGTAGTAATCGAATTCATCAATTTTGACAGAAGGGATACCATATATTCTGCCGGAAGTTCTGTACAAAACAGAAGCGCCCAGCTGATTGTATCCGATTTTTACATCAAACCCTGAACGAACCATCAATGCCCAGTTTAAAAGCGTGGCGCCGGCCTCATCGTTCGGATACAAAGCATTCGAACAGGATTTTACCAGCAAAAAATAGCCCCAGTCATTTAAACCAAGTCTGTCCTTGATTGCCGTTAGCTGACCAATGAGGTGCTCACTGTTTCCAACCGTGAATTTTTTCCAGAAATCAACAACTACTTCATTGTTCACTTGCTGATTTACAGATAGTGACAGTAGCCTATCATAGGTGAATGAGATGATGTTGCCGTAAAATTTGAAATTTTGCTTCAGCGGATTTGTGGTCAGATATTCTGGTTTTCTGATTCTGGGAAGTCTTTCAGATGATACCGCAGATTCATCTTTCTGTTGCTCATTAATAAAGCAAGGTAAAAATTGTGAATTGTGGTAACTGGTTTCCTCGAAGCTAAACTGTGGTGCGGGATCAAATTTTCTGGATTTGGGGACGCGAATTCCCGGAATGGGGGTAAATTTTCCCCAGTTGCGCTCCAGCATTTCTGTGAAAGTGTTGTCCTGCCGGTTGGAAAAGTAGTGAAATCCTGATTGCAGATAGGGCAGGGGCTTTTGGTTGTTGAGCAGGTATTCGCGGCTCTCATTCACCCAAATCCCTTTAAATTCCTTAATTGTCTGACCAAAAAGCAGGTGTGACCCCACGAGCAAGCAAAGGCAAAAGATCAAAATTTTTTGGAAAGAAATTCCTCCTGCAACAAGCTCCGAAAGCCCAAAAAATGTTCGATTTCCAGCCAACTTTTAGATTATTAAGGTTTTTACAAAGATAGAGTTTAAATAGCATTTTTTGATATAATCTGTTCGTTTTATAGCTAATTTTGAGAGAGGTGTAATGAGATAAAATGGAGTTAATTTTAAAATACCTGAATGTTATAGCCATCGCCAGTGTCAAATTTTTTTGGGCGACCCCTTATGCTTATATGTTTCGGCTCAACCAGATAGAGACCTTTGTGATGATACAACTGGGAGGGTTGTTGGGATTTCTGTTCTTCTATGCCTTTTTCTCTTTCCTGCTAAAGGAACTCAAATTGCTTTGGCCTTTCATTTATTTTATCACACCCCCACTATTTAAGGTAAGATTTGAACAATGGCGCGATACCCGGAGGTACCGGAAATTAACTGCCAACAAATTTACGCACAGGAACAAAATGATTGCTAACATCCGACGGAAATTCGGGATGCCAGGAATTTTATTATTAACCCCAATTTTGCTTTCAATCCCCATCGGGGCCTTGCTAGGAACCAAATATTTCCATCACAGAAAGAGTTTTATCCCATGGATGTTGCTCTCTATATTTGTTTGGGGAATTGTCTCTGTCCTCTTTTTCGGAATTTTCATACATCACTGACGTTTCAGGGTTCTCAAAATACTTTTTGCCTTTGAATTCATTCCGGAAGTAAGCTCCTCTTCCAGGATGGATTCGGTCACACTGATCAGTTCAGACTGGAGTTCGGGCTCTATCAGCGATATATTGAGAAGAAGCTGCAATGCATTTGCCCTTACGGCAATGGCCTCAGAAGGTGAAAGCAGGTTATTAATTTCATTAAAGAGTGGTTCATCTTTCAGAACCATTTCCTTCCAGAGGGATATCTCCTGAACTCCTATTTTTTCAAGTCTCTGGCTTAAAAGGGAGTCCGGACTATTATTCTTCCCGGACAGACTGGAGAAAGTCATAGAATGCCAGTTGAGAGGTTAAGATGGGGAAAGTACCCTGATTGTTGATCTGGTTGGACAACCCATTGTCCAATATTCGGGCAGAAGTATTGTCTTTCCATTGCAGATCAAGGAATCCCAAAAGCTCTTTTTTTAACTCCGGGTCATATATCGGAACCGTCACCTCTACCCTTCTGTCGAGGTTTCGGGTCATGAGGTCGGCCGAAGAGATGTACATATTTTCCTTACCACCTGCATAAAAGTAGTAGATTCTTGAATGTTCAAGGTACCGGTCAATAATCCCGATGGAAGGGATTGAGTAGTTATCTTCAACGGAAGTTGATATTAAAGCAAGCATACCCCTCACATTGATACGAACATCAACACCTGCTTTGGCTGCATCGCACAATTTCCCGATTATTTCAAGATCTACCAGGTTGTTGCATTTGATGGAAATAGCTGCTTTCATCCCATTTTTAGCTGCCAGTATCTCTTGCCTGATCATCTGAATCATCTTGTATCTCATGGTAAATGGTGATACCAGCAAGTGATGGTACCTTCCAATTTTATAGTTTTTAGAGAAGAACTCAAAAACTTTGGAAACTTCTTTGGCGATGGCAGGATTTGCCGTCCATAGCATCTGGTCTGAAAAGACTTTTGAGGTGATTTCGTTGAAATTTCCGGTACCAACGCACGCATAGTTTATCACTTCCTTCTCCTCCTTGCGTGATATCAGACAAAGTTTGGAGTGTACCTTTAATCCGGGAACTCCCAAAATGACTTTAACCCCTTCGCGGGTTAAAAGATTGCCCCACTGTATATTATCCTGCTCATTAAAGCGCGCCCTCAGCTCAAGTACGACTGTAACTTTTTTCCCGTTTCTGGCAGCATTGATCAGGGCATGGATCACATTTGAATTCTTGGCCATCCGGTAGGCAGTCATTTTAATCTCGGTCACTTTGGGGTCGATGGAGGCTTCTCTCAAAAGATCGATAAAATGGTAGAATGACTGGTAGGGAAAATGAAGCAGGATGTCCTTTTTGGCAATGGCTGCCAGAAAAGGCTCTCCCTGGTGGATATCCGGGTGTGGAAGGGGGCTATAGGTTTTGTAATAGAGGTGCTTTTCCCCAATGGAGGGGAAACCCATAAAATCCTTGAAATTGTGTATCCGGGAACCGCCAATGATCACATCATCGCGGTCGAAGTTGAGTTTTTTAAGCAGGAGAGCCAGAAAATTTTCCGGAATATCTTTGTCGTGCACAAACCGGACCAACTCGCTGTTTCCTCTTTTTTCGAGACTCTTCGAGAGAATTTTCACATAGCCTTCTGCAACGTCATCATCCAGATCAAGTTCAGCATCCCTGGTAAGTTTGACAATGTAGGAATTGATTGTCTTGAAACTAAACATGTAAAAAATATCCTTCAATTCATATCTGATGACATCTTCCAGCAAGATTATGTGCCTTTTATCATCGTCAGAGGGCAAAATAACAAACCTTGGAAGTAGGTCAGTTGGTACTTCTATCAATGCATATTCCTCTTTTTTTGATTTGCTCATGACGACTGCCAGATAGATGGCATCGTCGTTCAGGGAGGGGAGTGGCTGGTTCTTCTTTATAATCACCGGCATAATGCGCGGACGGACCTCCTCTTTAAAAAAAGCTGTTACATATTCGCCCTGTTCTGCAGTCAAATGGCTCTCGTTGATAATGAAAATATCCTCTTCGGCAAGATCTTTGAGTAATTGACCATATATTCGCTCGAACCATTTGCTCTGCGATACAACCGTTTGTTCAATCTGGTTCAAAATATCGGCGGGCAGTTCGCCATCTGCAAGTACCAGATTTTCAATGGTGGCTAACCTGCGTAAAATAGCCACCTTGATGCGGAAAAATTCATCAAGATTGTTCGAGTATATTCCAAGAAATTTGAGCCGCTCAATCAAAGGCACCTCTTTTTTCGATGCTTCCTGGAGCAGACGCTCGTTGAAAGATAGCCAACTGAGTTCTTTGTTGCGGGTTATGCTGTTCATTACTTTTCAAAAGAGGTTTGGTCCTTTTCAAGGGAATATCTGAGTTGATCGAGCATAATAGGAACATCTTCAGGATCTACACCTTGTCTTAGCAAATGTTCCAGGTCCTCGTTAAAAGCATCCATGAATTCCTGTTCAGACATTTCAGCATCGTTGATGCTCTGTTTGTAAAAATCCAGGGCTATTTTTCTCTTTCCCAAACACCATTGGACATGCCCCATGTTCATTAAATCGAACTTGTTGGGCGAATCCTCCACCAGTTTACTGAAATAGTTTTCTGATTGTTGCTTCTTACCAACCAGGAGTGAACACCAACCGATGGGCCTCCATATTTTCTTGTTCCCAGGTGAGAGATATTCGACTTTGAAATAGGATTTTAACGCTTCATCGTATTGTTTAAGTTCCATCCTGCAATGGCCGATAGAGATGTGGATGGCAAGATTGTCTGGTTCTAACGCGACTACCTGCTGGTAATAGTGGAGGGCTAAATCCGGCTTTTTCAGATGTCTGTAACACAGGGCTATCTTTTTGTGGTTCCAGGTGCGGTTTTGATCATACAGATCCGCTTTCAGGTAATAGGAGAGTGCAAGTTCGTAATTCTCCATCTTCTGGTAACAGAAGGCAAGTTTCTGGATTAATTCGGCCTCTTCATCATCCTGCATGAGCATGATATATATCTCGGCAGCCTTCAGATAATAATCTTTGGCAAAGTAAAATTCAGCAATATTCCTCATCAGCTGTGTCTCCTCACGCAAAAGGCCGCGAAAAACTGTTTTGTTATGGAAATCGAACGACCAGGAGAAAATGTCGACGAACCCTTCACGCTGTGGATGAAGTTTGCAGAACCGGTACAAATCCCTTATGTATTGTCCCGATATTGCCTCCGCTTTTTTATCGTGAGCGATGATTTCATCCTCACTTTCCGCCTCTAGCAACTGATCAAACTCTGCTGACATGTTGTCGAACATCATTTTTTTGTATTCTGCCGGGATGGTTTGCATGCTGAAGCAGAAGGAATATTTGTCTGAATTGCACAAAACAGGCGTTTTAAGCAAGAGGTCGAACAATTTTTGGTTGACCTGCAGGTCTTCATTGGCAGAACTTCTGATCAAATCGGGATGATGGGAGTAAAAAGGAACGAACCAGTTGGTAAGTTCACTAAAAAACGGGAAATTTTTCAGATTGGCGAACGAGGTCATAAAGATATCGGCGCCTTTCATCTGCATCTCGCTCAGCTCCTCCATCTTGTCCATAAATCCGGGCGAATCTTTCAGAATGTCCCGCCACTCCGGATTTTTGTCCTCATTCAGCGCATCCCCCAGCATGGCCTCAAGGCTCAATTTATTTCTCAAGTTCGGACTTAATTTCATCATCTCGGGAAGGATTTCATCCTGAAGCTTTCGTTGGATCTTTTCTGTCTCTTTTGATCCGATCAACTGCAAAATAATCTTTTCAAGATGTTGCCTGAATGATTTTTTTTCGCTCAGCAGAGCGAGACGGGCGGAAATGGCAGGGAAAAGGAAAATCCTTTTGTCGTAATAATAAAGTGTAAGAAGTAATCCGGTTAATGACCGCTGATTTACCTCTTCCTGATCTGACTCATAGCCTTCGAAAAGAAGCATGATCTTCTGCTCATCAAAAAAATGCAATTGACCAAGGGTGACAGATGAAATCAAAAAGGCTTTTTCATATCCCGGAATATGCTGATTTTGAAGAAAATCATTAAAGGATATAACTTCCTCATGTGAAAGTTTGTTTTTAAACCAATAGTGGTAAAAAAGATTGATCAGCTTTTGGTGATGTCTTTCTTCTTCTGGTTCGTCTTTTTTGTCAAGGGGGGGTACTTCGATCAGCGATCGAAGCTCTTTCCCAAGGTGGAAAGATTCCAGCTGAGAAAAGTGGTCGGCAATATTTTCAAGGGCAATTCTTACAAACCCGCGTTTTTTCTGGTACTCCAGAGAGTTAGAATACTTCATTCTCAAAGTATCTGCACAACTGTCGGCCAGTTCGAATGCGGAGAGCAATATATGCTGGTATATTTTCTGCCTTTCGGGGTCTTTGATTCCTTCGACGGTATATTTAAGCATGAAACGGTAGTTTTGTTCCAGTTCAAGTTGCTGATCGCCAAATTCACCCAGACCGTTGGCCGTAATAATACGATCAAGCTGATCGAAAGCTGGTTTCAGTTTCCTGTCCGAAAGAAGCTGACAAATCGAATCATGACTATTTTTAATTTCTGTCTCTTTCATTGGGTACACTGCTTCAATCGCAATGTTAATCAAAACTACCTATAAAAAGTTCTTTTTCAAAATGGAAAACGGAAAATGGACAAAGGAAGGCCAGGGGACGGGGAGAAAGGAAACGGAGAAACAATGAAACGGGGAAACAGGAAAGTGAGGACAGGACTGTTTTTGTTCTGGCTACCCCAAAAGTATTGCTCCATGCCCCGCGCCCTCTGCTAAAAATACCTGGCCGTGTACCTTTTGGCTCTCTTGGTGTTGTGGAACTCATAATTAATTGTGAATTCATGGGTTCCAGAGTTGATCATATTTTGGTGGAATGTTGTCAGGTCGAAGGAGTAGCCAAATCGTAACTGCGAATTGACATTGAACTGAAAGGAGAGTGCATAGGAGTTTTTAAGCCTGTAGGTAGCTCCGAACCAAACCCTTTCATAGAGTAGAATATTTGCGGCAAGGTCGATGTAAGAGGGCGTTTGCTCACTCCATCTGAAAAGAGCAGTGGGTTTTAATTTCACGTTATCGGCAACACTAAAAACATAGCCTCCCATGGCATAAGCGTGCAGGACTTCACGGTAAACCTTTTTGTCTGAATCATCCACAATGTTGTTTTTGAACAACTTTGGCATGGAAATACCAAGAAAAAAAATGTCACTGTGCCAAAGAACGCCGAATCCTACATTGGGCAACATTTTAAAATCCACATTTTGGGCAAAAGATGGATCCAGTGGATCATTCAGTTCCAAATCTGTGAATCGTGCGTGATAGGTATTGAAGCCGGCCTTGATTCCCAGGGCGAGATATTGTCGTGGTTTCAAAATGATCCGATAGGCATAATCAGCATATAGGCCGTTTTGGAGAATGGGTCCCCATTTATCGTTTACAATGGATAATCCAAGCCCGACATTGAAGGATTTCATCGGGAAGTGCATAGTAAAAGTGTTGGAGTTTGGAGCTCCTTCCCATCCGACCCATTGGGCCCGCGACAAAGCATTTATCGTTAGTACACCCGAGATTCCGGCATAGGCGGGCTGGATAGATAATAAATTGGTGAGATACTGGGTGTAAATCGGATCTTGCTGCGATTTTACAGACTTTGCAAATACCGAGAGCAGAATCAAAACCACGGCCAGTAACACAATCGACCTGGGGAAATGGGCTATTTTCATATTTAAAAGGTTAAGGGAGTCCTTTTTAATAGTAAAATTGAGGGATAAATATAGTTATTTCCTTTGATAAGTAAGAATGAAACTTTACAGTTTGGAATTACTATTATCTTCGTAAAAATTTTACAATTAAAAAGATGTTTTCAGGAATAATTGAAGGTATGGGTACCGTGGTATCCATTGTAAAGGAACAGGAGAATGTTCACTTTACGCTGAGTTGTGATTTCACTGATGAACTTAAAGTAGATCAAAGTTTATCGCACAACGGGGTATGTCTGACTGTCGTCCGGATAGATGGACAAAATTATACCGTGACGGCCATCAAAGAGACCTTGCTAAAAACAAATCTTGGTGTTTTGAAAGCCGGTGACAAGGTTAACCTTGAGAGAAGCATGAAAATGGATGGCCGGTTGGATGGCCATATCGTTCAGGGACATGTGGATCAGACGGCGATCTGTAAAGAGGTGGTAGAGGCCGATGGAAGCTGGTATTACACTTTTTCATATGCTTTCGATGCAGACATGGCAAGAAAGGGTTACATGACAGTTGAGAAAGGCTCAATTACTGTCAACGGAGTAAGTCTCACCGTTGTCAATTCGCAAACTGACTCTTTTCAGGTTGCCATCATTCCGTATACTTTTGAACACACCAATTTTCAATCCATCCGAAAGGGGAGCGTAATCAATCTTGAATTCGACATCATTGGAAAATACCTTAGCAGGCTGGCTGAGTTTAGCCGGTAGTCTTACTTGGAAAGAAAATGCAAATGTGAAAATTGGGAAATGTGAAAATGTGAAAAATGAAAAAAATAATTCTGCGAAGTCTGTCTTTCTCCGTTGTTCTGCTCTTTGTTGCCGGAATCGCCTATGGTAAAGAAACTGTGGAAGCCAAAGCTGCCAGGATTCACAATGCTGTTCTGACAATCGATACGCACTCGGATACCCCTTTGAATCTTTTAAGGGATGGTTTTGATATCGGGAAGAGACAAGATCAGGCGACCTCCGGCACCAAAGTTGATTTCCCCAGGATGAAGGATGGCGGATTGGATGCCCAGTTTTTCGCAGTATTTGTGGCGCAGGGTCCAAGGACTCCAGAAGGGAATGCCATAGTACAAAAAAAGGCTTTGGATATTCTCGCAGCGATACGTAAAAGCGTTGGTGCAAATCCAGATCAAGCAGAGATTGCACTGACTCCAGATGATGCATACAATTTAAAGGGGTTGGGCAAGAGAGCCATCTTCATCGGACTGGAAAACGGTTATGCCCTTGGCAATGATATCACCCTGGTAAAAAAATATTATGATATGGGCATCAGGTACATCACCCTGTGCCACTCCTATAACAATGACATCTGCGACTCATCAACCGATAAAAAAAAAGGTGCTGAATACCATGGCCTTTCATCCTTCGGGAAGGAAGTTTTAGCGGAAATGAACAGAACCGGAATGATCATTGATGTCTCGCATAGTTCGGATGAAACCTTTATGGATGTCATCAGATTAAGTAAAGCACCTATCATTGCAAGCCATTCCTGTTCGCGCGCTGTATGTGATAATCCCAGAAATCTCACTGACGATGATCTTCGTGCATTGGCCAAAAATGGAGGAGTCATTCAGATGTGCTTCCTTTCAGACTATATCAAAAAGCCGGATCCGAATCCGAAAAGAGATTCTGTAATGGCCATTGTGAGCAAAAAGTACAACGATTTTCAGGGTCTGACCGATGAGCAATCCAGGGAAGCCTACAAGGAATACCGCGAAGCAGGCAAAAAATTCCCCAACAAACTGGCAACTGTTCAGGATATGGTCAACCACATCGATCACATCGTGAAAGTCATTGGTATCGATTACGTTGGTATTGGAACCGACTTTGACGGCGGAGGCGATTTGTCGGGTTGCAGGGATGTGAGTATGATGGGAAACGTCACCCTCGAACTGGTAAAAAGAGGTTATTCCGAAAAGGATATTAAAAAGATCTGGGGAGGAAATTTTATGCGAGTCTTTCGCGAGGTTCAGAAATCGGCTGCACTTTAAAAATTATTTGTCAGCCATCAACCAGTAACTGGTTTCGGGATCTGCCTCCAATATTTTCCCCAAGCCTTGAACAGCATCTTGCCGGGTTAGGTAGCTTTCAACAGAAACCCTGAAGAAACTTCTGCCCATGGTGGAAACCTCAGCATGATAGCCTTGCTTGATTAGCTTTTCAGCAAGTTTATCTGCATTTTCCCTGACTTTGAAACAGCCGCCTACCACGTGAAATTTACCTCTGGTAGCTGCTCCTTCTGAATTTTTAACAACACTAGTCTGGGATGCAGAAGCCTTGGGTTCAGGCACCATAGGTACAACCGGAGCATGATCTTCTGAAGTTATTGGCTCAGCCGAAGCGGCCTCTTCTTTGCGATCAGTGGCAATTGATTTCGTCTCAACTTTGGGTTCAGATGGTACTGGCAGCAATTCCGATTTGACACCAGGAAGTGCAACAGGTGTATCTGACAAAGCGAGAGAAGCGCTGTTGGTACTCTTTTGGATGGCAGACTCTCTGCTGTTAAAAATTTTATTAAAAGGTACAAAGTATAGCAATGCAAGGAGGGGTAAGCCTACCAACAGATATTTTACCACGGGGTGAATGCGTTTTTGAGGCTCAGGATCTTTGTCCCTGAATACAGGCTTAGTGGTCAGGGTGTGTTTGTTAACGAGCTGCGGGAAATGAAAAAAGTCGAGGCCAAATGCGTCAGCCCTGAGATTAACTTTTGGAATGGCGTCAAACAAAATGTTCTCATTCTTATCGAAATAGATGGAACCAATCTGATCAAATTCGACCCGTTCCCCATTTTCCAGCCTGGACTGACATTCTGAAACAAATTCTGAAACAATTTTTCTGGCTTCAAGGTATCCAACCCCCTCTTTCTCCACAATATAATTTACCACCAATCCATCATTCTTTTTTAGCTTGCCGCTAAAAATAATCTCTTTGGACGGAGGGGAAAATTGGTCGCTCTGGACATCATACCCTGAGGTTTGATAGTTGGCAATAAACCCTCCGAGATCCGGGATGATCACGCAATCGTTGGTTTTCAACAACTCTGAAAGATAAACAGAAAGGTCCATTTGATACGAATTTGTATTACTCCGCATATGCGGGAACGGTTGGTCCGAAGCTTCGGAATCTCTTTTCTAACTGAGTAAATGAATCCCAAATATAAGAATAAATCTTAGATTTTGTACATTTGGCCTCCGGCTTTATGTAAATCTAATTGCGTATTTCAGATGAAGGGAAAAATTTTAGTTACGGGAGGTACAGGATATATTGGCTCACATACCGTAGTAGAACTACAAAATGAGGGTTTCGAGGTAGTCATTGTGGATGATTTAAGCAATTCAACGGAGGCAGTGGTGGATCAAATCGAAGAGATTACTGGGATTCGTCCCGAATTCCACCATTTAAATATGCAAAATCTCGAACTTTTGGAGAAGTTCTTTAACGAGTCAAAAGGTATCAAGGCCGTGATTCATTTTGCCGCATTCAAGGCAGTTGGTGAATCTGTACAAAAACCACTGAACTACTACCGCAACAACCTGGTTTCCCTAATCAACCTCTTTGAGTGCATGGAACATTCGGGTGTCAACAATCTTGTATTTTCCTCATCCTGTACTGTTTACGGTCAGCCGGACCATCTCCCGGTAACGGAACAGACACCACGTCAGACTGCCGAATCGCCATATGGCAATACAAAAATAGTTTGTGAAGATATCATCCGGGATTATACACGTGCAAATCCAAAGATTCAAGCCATTGCGCTTCGATATTTCAATCCGATAGGGGCTCATCCTTCTGCATTGATCGGGGAACTTCCCAATGGGATTCCCGGCAATTTGGTCCCTTTTTTGACCCAAACGGCCGCGGGAATCCGACCTCAGCTATCGGTTTTCGGCAACGACTACAATACGCCGGATGGAAGCTGTATTCGTGACTATATCAATGTGGTTGACCTGGCAAAAGCGCATGTGATTTCTATCGGGCGATTGCTCGATCATAAGAATGAGTCTGGTTTCGAATTTTTCAATGTAGGAACCGGCAATGGGGTTTCTGTGCTCGCACTGTTGAACTCCTTTGAGAAAGCTACCGGACAAAAGGTCAATTACAAAATTGTAGGCAGAAGGGCAGGAGATATTGAGCAAATCTATGCAGATACGACCAAAGCGAACACAGTTTTGGGATGGAAATCCATGACCACACTGGAGGAGACTCTTTTATCGGCATGGAACTGGGAGAAGCGGATTAGGATTAATGGATGAATGGATTGCTGGATGATTGATTAATGTGATGATTGGATAATGTGAAAATGAACAGGACGGAGAAGGAGGGAGTACATCTCATTCAAAATGCAACCCTTCGACCCTTCGACAAGCTTCTATGTTGTAAAACAAATTTTTCCCAAAGATT
>CAYHQN010000068.1:0-22989 GCA_964358545.1 uncultured Tangfeifania sp.
GAATGGAACTATAGAATTAAACCAAATTGCGAACAGGTTATTTCTTGACAGATACATAGATGCGAAACATGCTGAAATCGCCCGTATGACGCGGCCACATCCAGTTGTCGGTATCGGCGCCGAATTTTCCGATGGAGGAGGGGGGAGCGCCCACGAATCGGATGTCGCTGTAGGTCTTGGTAACCACCATGTAAAATTGGTTGTCACCAAAGAAGGAGACGACACGGGCTTTCATGTATTTGTTGGAGGCAACTGCTTTGGAGGTCAGTTGATCGGAAATAGTTCTCATGGCCTCATCTTTGGCTTTGGGATCGGCTGCTGCAGCCATTGCATCCGTTACCGACTTGGTTACATCCTCAAACCTGTCGAGGAAAGTAACTGAGAGTCCTTTGGCAGGAAGCTCCTCATCCCGGTTTTTCGCCCAATAGCCATTTTGCAGGTAGTCGTGGTCTACCGTGCTAAGTCTTTGAATCGTACCGTAGCCACAGTGGTGGTTGGTAAGAACGAGCCCCTCTTTGGAGATCAGCTCAGCCGTACATCCACCGCCAAAATGCATCACCGCATCCTTCAGGCTGGATTTGTTGATGTCGTAAATGTCTTTGGCAGAGAGTTTAAAGCCCATCTCCGACATTTTTTTGCTGTTCAGCTTCTGAAGCAGCGGAAGCATCCACATCCCTTCGTCCGCCCTCACAGAGCCGGCAGACAAAATGATGGTCGACAGAATCAGTAATCCGAATTTTCTTAGGTTCATCATGTTATAATTTGATTTTAAAAGTGTTAACAGGTTATATGCCAGACAATGATAACAAAAAAGTTCAGAGTAAAAAATGAGAAATACGGTCAAATTGATTAGCGTAACCTTGATAGCAAATAGACTGATTTATCATTCTATGGTTTAACTGAAAGAGAAAAGATACTGCAACTTTCTACCCGCATTAGCTCCTCTAACGATTCCGGGGAATAGTTTACCTTCTCAGTTATTTTTAACATATTTATTTCACTACTTTTACTGATATAATAACTGAATTTGTACCTATTCAGACCCTGTGTATTGTATATGTTGGCTTATCGCACATATACAACAAATTGCCAGCAATGCTAGGTACAACTTGAAACATATTAACTTATGGGGAAAAAGAAAAATAGTCAAGCAGAATTTGTACGGTGGTTTGGGCCACTCCTTGATGCATTGAGACAATTAGGTGGTTCCGCAAAACCTAGAGAAGCGGCTGATATAATTGCCGAAAATCTTGATTTGCACGATGATAAATTGAATGAATTACTCAATTCGGGTCAATCAAGATATTATAATCAAGTGGCGTGGGCTAGACAATATCTTGCATGGGAAGGACTTTTAGACACTTCACAACATGGAATTTGGGCTTTATCCGCAAAAGGTGAGAACACAACTCTGACGGACGAACAAGCACGAGCAATATTCTTAAAATGGGTTGACATTCATCGAAAAGCGAAACTGGATAAATCTGAAAAGGAAATTATTGAAGAGCAAGAAGAAAGTGAGCCAGATGATATACAGCCAACTAATATGACTGATTTATTACAAGTTCTTCAAAACCTGACACCTGAGGGATTTGAAAGGATATGCCAAAGACTATTAAGAGAATCTGGATTTGGAAAAGTTGTTGTTACCGGACAATCTCATGACGGTGGTATTGATGGATTTGGTATTCTTGAAATGAATCCTTTTGTAAGTTTCAAAGTTTTATTTCAATGTAAAAGATACAGAGGAACTGTGTCAATAGCACAAGTTGGTGATTTTAGAAACGCAATGATTGGCCGCGCAGAAAAAGGAATTATAATGACAACAGGAATGTCCGGAATGACTATATAACGTTCCGGAACTGTTACTTAATGCTTCCAAACCGTTATCCAACATCTGGAAACAGCTACTTAACCTTTCCGGGCCATTACATAAGCTCCGGTAACTATTACTAAACCCTTCCAAATGATTACTTACTGCTTCCAAACAGCTACTTAGCCCTTCCAAACGATTACTTAGTGCTTCCGATGGCAACTAAAATCTCCGACTAATGTTATTGATTGTCAGTGATTTACAACAAATTTTTGCTTCTATTTGCGTGATTGTTCCCTTACGGCCTTAAACTCGGAATCAGCGTTCCATGCCGGCCATTCAGTCGAATTGGCGAGATTGGTGCCGACATGGTAAAGAAGTTTGGCATCCTCTACAATACCATTCAGATCAGCCTTTTCAGTATGGTATTCGTCGGATGGGGTGTGGTAGGTCTCCTTCCAGTAACGATCTACCAGCTTCATGGTCTCCACTTTCCCATATTTTTCAGCATCCACATAACCTTTGGCATAGATGGCCGGAACGCCCTGTTTGACAAACGGAAACTGATCGGAACGGAAAAACATCCCATTCTCCGGATTGGGGTCAGGGGCCAGGTACCGGCCCTGTTTGATCGCCTCTTTCTCCACCCAGCCATCCAGCTCTGATTGCCCTGAACCGGTGAGCATAACGTCCTTAAATTTCCCCAGAAACAACAGCACATCGGTATTGATTACGGCTACCGTTTTGTTCATGGGGAAGAAAGGATGTTCGGTATAATAGCCCGAGCCCAGCAATCCGGACTCCTCGCAGGTGACAGAGAGAAACAGGACAGAGCGGTCAACAGGCTTCGAAGTTTTAAAAGCCCTGGCCATCTCCAGCATCCAGGCTACTGCACTCGCATTGTCGGTTGCACCGTTGTAGATGCTGTCGCCATTCACTTTTGTTCCTATCCCCAAATGATCCCAGTGGGCCGTATAGACGATCACTTCATCGGCATGTTTGTTGCCACGAATCAATCCACAGACATTGCTGGTTGTTTTATTTTCAAAATGGTTGAAGATCTTGCCGGATACTTTTACCGGTAAAACCATTGGCTTAAAATCCTTTTTCAAGGCCATGGTTTTGGCCTGCCCGAAACTCATTCCACAGGATGCGAACAGTTGTTCGGCTGCAGGTTTAGAAATCCATCCTTCCAGGGAACAGCGATCCTTGTATCCGTTTTCAGGTTTCAGGTAGAGTTTGGTATTTTCGCCGTTGTTGCGAACCACGTTCCAGGGATAACCCGCCTGACCTGTTTCATGAACAATCAGACAACCTTTTGCCCCCCGGCGGGCTGCCTCTTCAAATTTATAGGTCCAACGGCCATAATAGGTCATGGTATTTCCTTTGAAGTAGGAGCCGTTGGTTCCGTAACCGGGATCGTTGACAAAGACCAGGATGGTTTTGCCATTCAGGTCCATTCCCTGAAAATCATCCCGGTTGTATTCCGGTGCGGTGATGCCAAATCCAGCGAAAACCAGCTCAGAATGATCGAGTGATAGTACTTCTTCCTCCCTTCTCGAAAAGGAGACATAGTCAACCATTTTCCGGAAATTGAGCGCACCTTTGGGCGTTTCAAAATCGAGGGTATTGGAGATGGCCGAACTCACAGAAAGTAGCGGAACCTCTTGAAAATAGCTACCGTTGGCAGCTGGTTCCAGACCAATCCCCTTCATCTTGGAGGCGATGTAATCTATGGTGATTTTTTCACTGCGCATGGTAGGCATCCGTCCTTCAAAACGGTCGGACGACAAAGTTGCTATGTGCTTTTCAATGTTCTTGTATAGAATGGCACCTTCGCCTTTCTCTTTTACGTTTGTCGTACAGGAGACCGCAAGAAAGGCCAAAATGGGCAGTATTTTTGATTTCATGGTAATCAGTTAAAGTTTTTAAAATCAATTTGCTCTATCTCAAGCACTTGCAGCTAACTCTCAATTGTCCTCACAACGACCACAAATCCGCCTCCCGTAATTTGTAATTTGTAATTTGTAATTTGTAATTTATTTCACCGGTTTATTCAGCAATATCTTATCCCCCTCTTTCAGTCCGCTTTTGATAACGACGAACTTTTCATTCTGGTTGCCGCATTCGACTTTTCTCATCGAAACTCCCCCAAATTCTTTCAGGTAGACAAATTGTTCGGGACCGTCAGAAAAAAGAGCGGCGCGCGGTATGACCAGAACATTTTGCTCTTTGGAGATGATAATTTCATTGTTGGTGGTCATGGCCGGTTTGATGCGTTTGTTGTCACTCGAAATCCGGATAATCACTTTAAAAACCTTCGATTCAAATCCTGACATCTCTTGTCCGACATTGGAGATATTTGAGATAACCCCAACCTTCAATTGGTTTTTCAGGGCATCGATGTAAACCCGGACACTATCCCCAATCTTTATTTTGGAGATATAGATCTCTTCCACATAGGTCTCTGAGGCAAGTACAGACAAATCGGGCAGGGTCGCGATCACCGGATTTTGCATGCTCACATTGGAACCAATGGTGAGCTTACGGCTTCCGCCCCTTCCAAATGTACGGCCATAAATAAGCATACCATCCTGCGGAGCAGTGATCCTGGCAGCATCAAAGGCGATTTGGTAATTTTTGTCTTTGAGTGTCAGTTCTTTCACCTTATCTTCCTCCCTTGACACCTGAATTCTTAAGGTTTTTTTGGTCATTATATATGCCCTGACCCTTGCGTCCATTTGTCTGAGTATCCTTTCGTAGGCCATCTGTGCTTTTCGCTGGAAAGCGGGTGATTCATAAACAGACTGCTCCAACTCAATTTTCCTGTTGTTGAGGTCATAGCCAAACTGATCAATCCCATTGCGGAGCGCCACCAGATCAACCGCACTGTCAATCTTGGAATCGTTAAAATTGAAAAGTATTTTTTTCAGGGCCTCTTCGTTATTTTCCTTGAGTTGCTTGATCCTGCCCTGATCCAGAAGGGCCACATAATCACCTTTCTTTACAATTGAACCTTCCGGAACGAGATCTTTGATCTGCATATCCCAAATTTCAAGTGTTCTGTTTCCAAATATATCCGGTAAATTTATTAGAACAGCTTTTTCACTCTGAATCTCCCCTTTGCAGGTGATGATTGCTTCAAAGTTCTCCTTCTTTACCCTGTAAATCCCCGAAACCTGTTTACGCACGAACATCCAGATAACAACCATAAGGACAACGCAAAGCGCTGAAACAATAAAAATGGTCTTTTTCGATTTGAATCGGTTCATTGGTTGAGGATTTTATCAAAATCAGCCATCAAATCAATGTTTTTTTCAAAATCAAACAGGGCCAGTTGACGAATCTGGTAATAGGATAACCAATATTTTCTGAGAGAATTGATGTATGCCCTTTTGGCATTCTCCAGGTCATTTCGGGCGAGATTGAGCTTGGTAACATCCAGTTTCCCGATTTTAAACCGTCTCATGGTTACATCGAACCCCATCTGAGCTATCGTATCCGCTTTGGCCGAGTTCTGTACCTGATCTGATTGCAGATTGAACTCCAGTACACTCATCATTACCGACTGCTCAAAATCAATCCTTTCCTGTTTTACACTGTTGAGTACCACCTCACGGTTGGATTTGGCCATTAGTAGCTGACCTTTCCTTCTGCCCCAATCCACAATTGGAATGGAGAGTCCAACCAATGCAATGTTTTGAAATTGATTTGGATTTTGATAGGACTCGGCAAGTGAAATTGATTTTTGGTTTAAACCAGCCAAAGCGCTGATATCCGCACTTAATCCATTCTGGGATTTGACCAGTTTAACATTGCTGTCCTGTTCAAGAATGCGCCGCTCCTGTGATAAAATGTCCGGATTATTGGCCATTGATTTCTGAATTGCCTCTTCAACATCGATCTGCAGGGATGAACTGATCGCGATAGGCAAAACACAGTTAAGAACGGCATTTTTCTCGAGCCCCAGAAAGCTGTTCAGATCTGACCTGGCTCTCAAAAGTCCCTGATTGGCACGTGTTAAGGCGATCCTGGAATTCATCAGATTTAGCTCGAAGTTCAGGAGTTCATCCTGGGTAACCGTACCAACCTGATAACGGCCTTTCCCGATTTGGTACAAGGTATCAGCATTAGCCAGGTTGGTTTTGGCAATATTTATTTCAATCTGTGCATCCACCAGAACGAAAAATTTGGTGGTCGTCTTGACAGCGATATCTTCTCTTGACTGTATATATTGTTTTTTTGCAGTTTCAAACTTAAGTGGCTCAATTTTTGATTTCCAGTGCATGCTGTTGTAGCCGTTCAGTCTTTGCCGGTAGCCCAGACTGATCATATTGGAAGAGTACATGGTCTGTTGATCGCCCAGAAAATTCCTTACCATTCCGATATCAGAACTGGCTGAAAAACTACCTCCGGTCAGGCCAACATTTTGAGTCATCTTCAGGGATGCGCTGGAGGTGATATTTTTTTGCTGACTGTATTGCCAGCTTTGGTTCTGCGGAATATAATCCTGTCTGATAGAGTTGTTGTAGGAGAGTGGATTGGCACCCACCAGAAATTGCGGAAGCTTGTCGGATCTGTAATACTTGTATTCCCAATAACTTGAAAGATACATGTTTTGTTGTTTGAAAGCATCCAGCGACTGTCTGGAAGCCAAATCAATGGCCTCATAAAGGGTGATCTTTCGTACCTTGCCCTGGCCAAAGGAAATTTGACAAGAGGCCACAACCAGAAGAAATGCAAAAAAACGGATCATAGGTAATTTATTGTCTGAGTGATTCAACCGGATCTTTGTCTGCAGCTTTCTTAGCAGGAAGGTACCCAAAGGTAATCCCGATAAAGACTGAAACGCCGAAGGAGATAAATATTGAAAACAGCGAGATGATGGTTTTGATATCGAAAACTGTTTGAATTACTTTGGAAAGGACAACGCCAAGTATTATCCCAATCAATCCGCCAGGCAGGCTAATCAGCGTTGATTCTGATAAGAACTGAAAAACAATATCTTTTCTTGAAGCCCCAATGGCCTGCCGGGTACCGATCTCACGGATCCGTTCCATGACCGAAGCAAGCATGATGTTCATAATACCAATGCCCCCGACAATCAGCGATATTCCTGCAATTGCGCCCAATACGATGTTGAAGATATTCTTGGTTTTTTGTTGCTGTTTCAAAAGCAACTCGGGAATACTGACTTCAAAATCATGAATGTCGTTGTGCTTGCGCATCAGCATATTCCCTACAATTTTGGCGGTGGCAGTGAGTTGCTGTGTCTCTTTGACCCGGACAATTATTTTGTCCAGTTGGTTGATATCTTCAACTTTATTGGCGCTGTTGTCCCTTCCTGATCCAACCATCTTCACCTGGTCCCCGCGGATTAATGCCCTGTTCCTAAACCTCAGCAGCATCGTTTTTACCGGAATGATGATGCTGTTATCGGTACTGCTGATCGACATGGTCCCGCCACCGCTCCCGACAAAATTGCGTTTTTCGATCACGCCAATGACCTGAAGCCAGATCTGTCCGCACTTGATGTACTTGCCAATTGGATTTTCCTGGTTAAAAAAGATGTTCTTCACATTGTAGCCAATGATACATACCGGATATCCCTCCTTGGTGTGCTGGTCGTGAAATAGGGTTCCACTCTCAAGTTTTATATCAAACAGGTGGAAATAGGTGTTGTCGGTGCCATCCAGTTTGACGGGACTACTGATGTCGTGCAAAATGGCTGTATAATTGAATGTTATGATCGGACAAACATCCTGAACAGTGGGAATTATTTGCTTGATGGACGTTGCGTCAATCAGGGTTAGACCTTTCGAAAACTTCTTCTTGCCGCCACTAAGTTGATTGCTTTCGCTTACACTTCCGGTTTTGGCATCATTGGCCCCGGCCTGATCTGCCTGCAAAATTGGTGTAACAATGATGTTGTTTACCCCCACCATTTTTATCTGTTCCAGAATCTCCTGCTCGGCGCCGTTTCCGATGGCCAGCATACTGATAACAGCTGCTACCCCAAAAATAATGCCCAGGGCCGTCAACAGCGATTTTACCCTGTTGGCGATGATTGCCTCGATGGCAATCTGAACATTATAGGAATACCTGGTATAAAAGGCCCGTATCTTCATGAGAGGTTAATTCGGTACTTGGAAATCAATGATGCAACTGGTTTCGATAATGGGATATTTACTATTTGACAATGTTATTCCCTTTCCTGGATGTTTCAGCCTTCTCAGCCTGATCCTGGGAGGTTTTAAGCTCTTTTTGTCTGGCTAATTGCTCTTCGTAAATATCCCAGCCAATGGTTTCAATATCTTCCGGTTTTTCTGGTTCGCTCAACAACAGCACATCACCTTCAGCAACGCCTTTGTTGATAATGATGTAATCTTCGTTTTCCTCACCCGTATCTACCAGTTGCCTGACAATTTTTTTCTTGTCCAGATAGACGAACCGGGTCGAGTCAGTTTCGAAGACTGCCTCCGATGGAACAAATAATTTATTCGAGTAGACACCCGTCTGAATTAAATTTCCAGTCGTCATGGCAGGTTTCAGGTCCGGATCACTTCCAAAAACACGGATGTTGACAAGGAATACTTTCGAATCGCTCTTGGGCATTGGCTGACCAATGTTGGCGACAGAAATGACTTCACCGTTCAATACCTTATCGGGAAATGCATCTATACTTAGCGTAACTGTCTGGCCTACTTTGATTTTTGCGATATCAATTTCGTTGATGTAGGTTTCCGAAATCATTTTGGTCATATCGGGCAGGGTGGCAATGATCGGACTCCATGGCGTCAGCACTGATCCGATCTGGATTTTTATCCCAAACCTATCGCGGGCGTAAATCACCATCCCCGGCTTTGGTGCTTTGATGATGAGGGCATCATAAAGTTTCAACAGATCATCAACCCTTTTTTGCTTCAGCCTGAAATCAATGTTCCGGCGTTCCATCTGGGAATTAAGCTGTCGTTGCCGCATGGCAAGACCTTTGATATCCTGTTCCAACTTCCTTTGTGCCTTGCTAAGATCCATTTCTGCCTTCTTGATAACTGAGGGTGATTCGTAAACCGATTCTGCAAGGACAATTTTTCGCTCCTCAACATCCGATTGTGAGTTGGTGATAAGATCACGGTAGTTGCTGAGGTTCAGGTTCGAATCCAGTTTGGCATCTTCAATGACCACCAGCGCAGCCTCCAGATCAAGGCGGGCTTGTGTCAAAACCTCCTCAATTACTTTGTGATCGAGGGTTGCAATATATTGGCCGGAATCAACTACTGACCCCTCTTCAATTAAATCTGTGATTTTGATTTCATAAACCCTAACGTTTTGGGTCGACAGTACAGATGGCAGTACAATATTTTCGGAGTTTTCTGACTCAAGCTGACCTGAACTATGAACCTTTACTTCAATGGATCCCTTTTGGACTTTACAGGTGATCAACTCCTCACTTGAATTACTTCTCAAGCTAAAAAAAAGTATAATTAACAGTAAAACTGCGGAAGAAATGATGATTAGTAACTTCTTTTTGTTCATAACAGGCTGCTTGGTTACCGGGTTTGACTCCCAGATGATTCAAAAGTTTAAAGCACAACATTAAATAAAGGAGTATCCAATTTTGGGAAGAAAATTGATAGCCCCAAAGATAGGAATAGAAATGGATTGAGTATAGATCTTTGAAGTGCAAGGAACCTCTTTTTTTATATTGTGTGCTGTTCTTTCCCGCATTTGCAATCATATAACTACATTTGTTCAACACACTGCCCAAATTTGTTAAACTTATGAACGAGCGGTTTCGTTTGGACAATTTTCTTTTCGAAGAGTTAAAAGCCGGAAATACACGTGCATTTGATAAGATTTTCAACGATCATTATCCGAATCTGTGTCGTTTTGCCTATTCTATTGTGCATGATGAGGATACTGCACACAGTCTTGTTCAACAGGTTTTCGTTAAACTGTGGGAAAATCGTGCAGCGTTGGACCATATTGAGTGTTTGACACCTTACCTGACAGCCATGACCAGGAACCATTCGCTTAATTTTGTCAAGCGCGAAAAACGAAACATCCAACTTACGGATATCCCTGCAGGTGTCCAAACCGGTAATACAACCGAAAATCAGATTGATGCCAATGCTTTTGAAGAGCAGCTGATTATTGCACTCTCATTGCTGCCCGAAAGATGTAAAATGGCCTTTGAATACAGCCGTTTCGAAAATTTCACCAACAAGGAGATCGCCATTAAGATGGATATCTCCATAAAAGGTGTTGAAGCGTTGATTGGCAGGGCCCTCAAATCATTGCGCATTTCACTGGCCGAGTATTTGCCTTCTGCAAGGAAAGGCAGGTCTCAGAATCAGATACTCTTTGCGATGATAGGATCACTTTTATAAAAGTGAAAATAATTTAAATAATCACTTATCCATTCGTGATTATTTCTAATTTTGCAAAATAAAATTCCTAAAAAATGGACAGACTTAAGCAAATAGCCGAAAACCGGTTACAACGCATCCATACGGACTTTACACGTTTCTTGACAGATGAAATAGATTGGGATGACAGGATGATTGGTATTTCAGGGGCGAGAGGAGCAGGTAAAACCACCCTGTTGCTTCAATACATGAAAAACAGATTACCTGCTAATACTCAAGCACTTTATGCAAGTCTGGATGATATTTATTTTGCTGAAAATCCATTGATCTATCTAGCCGAAGAGTTTTACAAAAAAGGTGGTGAATATCTTTTTCTGGATGAAGTCCATAAATATCCTGATTGGTCGAGGGAGCTTAAGAATCGTACCTTATAAACCAAACATCGAGAAGCTCGCCTTACAAGCTGATACTACACGTGATACATTGCTGAAGTTTCTCTTCTACCTTGAAAAGGCGGGGGTTGTAAAGTGGCTTTCAAAAGATACATTTGGCATTAATTACCTGAACAAACCGGATAAACTCTATCTGAATAATACAAATCTGATGTATGCTTTAAGCAACGAAAAGCCCGATAAAGGAAATTTGCGTGAAACATTCATTCTCAATCAGTTATTAGTTAAAAACAGTGTCTCTTATCCAGAAATAGGCGATTTCTTAATTAACGGGAAGTATCTTATCGAAGTTGGCGGGCCATCCAAAAAAACAAAGCAGATTGCAAGTTTGGAGAATGCATTTATAGCAGCTGATGATATAGAATTTCCGGATGGAAGAAAAATACCGCTTTGGCTGTTTGGATTTCTGTATTAAAACAAGGAATAACTGATTACCGAGTATCATATTGTCGGGTACTCAATGACTCCCAATATCCCGTCCTCCGTTTCACAGTTTCTCCGTTTCTAATATTTTCACATTATCAGCATCAATTTGCCTGGGATTTGTAACGACGGCATACCAAAGCTTATCAAGGTTTGTCCTATTTCGTGGTTCTTCTATAAATGTTTACTTTTGTAATAAAATAGGTGGTTATGAAAATCAATTATAAATTTTCTTCTGACATAGAGCCAACTGACGAACAATTACATTTATTAATGCAGGATGTAGCTGTTGAAGTGAAGGAAAAAGCCCGAAAATCGGATAAACATTTTTTTGAACAACTTCAACAATTGTTACATGGAGCAAAAAAACAGCAATTGATAAACAATCCTGAGGCTAAATGAAAATAGAGCAACCAAAACTGATAATTATTGCTGGACCAAACGGTTCAGGCAAAACATCGGTTACTGGAAAAATATTGGAGCATCAATGGATAGAGAATTGCGTTTATATTAATCCCGACAATATTGCTCAAGATGATTTCGGGGATTGGAATTCGCCTGAGTCTGTTATTAAAGCAGCAAACAGGGCTGCCGAACTCAGGGAAGAATATTTATTAAAAAGGGAAGGTATATTATTCGAAACTGTTTTGTCCGCCGCTGATAAACTCGATTATATCAGAAGGGCTAAAGAAGCAGGTTATTTCATCAGACTATTTTTTGTTGGTACTGATCATCCATCCATTAATGCCTCCCGTATTGCACGCCGCGTAATGGAAGGTGGACACGATGTTCCAATTTCAAAAATTGTAAGTCGTTTCACCAAATCAATATTTAATTGTAGCATGATTGCATCACTTGTTGACAGATTATACGTTTATGACAATTCTGTGGATTATGCTGAACCGAAGCTATTGTTCAGAGCAACCAATGGAAAGCTGGAGAAAATCTATACGGATGTAAATGTCTGGGCACAAAGTATTTTAACATCTTTTTATTGAATATTGAAATTGGATTATAAATTGGTCACGCCGGAGTGAAAATCACATTATTCAGTCATCTAATTTCCCGTTTTCCCTTTTTCCCATTTCCAATGTAGGGTATCCCCCGTCTTAATTTGTCATTCATTTAAAAGAATAGATAAATGAATCCCGAACACGACGAAATATACGATCTGATTGCCAAGTCATTCGCAGGTGAATTAACAGAAGATGAGTCAGTTCATTTAAATAGTTGGAAAGCAGCTGAAAAATGGAATCTCGCAGCCTACAACGATTTTATGGAGATTTGGAAACATTCCAATCGTCTGGTGCTACCATCACAGATCAATCTTCCCAAATCACTCGAGACTACCCGTCAAAAAGCAGGAATTAAGAATACGAAGATCAAGTGGATGAGCACGATCCGCCAGATCGCTGCTGTTCTGATACTGGCGGTGATGTTTGCATCTCTGTACAATCTACAGTTTAGGCCGGTGGCCCCTGGAAAGAGTGAGGCAGTCTTATTCCAGGAAGTCAGGGCCGCATATGGAACGCGAACACGCATAGAACTACCTGACGGTACTATAGTTCGTTTGAATTCAGGTAGTACCCTAAAGTTTCCAACCACCTTTGACAACAGTAAGACCCGTCTTGTTTATCTCTCTGGTGAGGGAAATTTTAAAGTGGCTAAGAATGCTCAACAGCCATTTATTGTCGATATTAACAAGCTTCAGGTCAGGGTTCTTGGAACCACTTTTAATGTGGATGCCTATCCCGGAAATGCTGCAATTACAGTTGCTTTGGTAGAAGGAAAGATTTTGCTGCAACACACCTGCAAAGATAAAGTTTCCGACCTGATGGAGATGAAACCCAACCAGGTCGCGTTTTTTAAACCATCTGAAAACAAAATACAGTGGAAAACAGAAAGTGATTTAACCAAATATACCGCCTGGACTGACGGAAAGATAGTTTTCTCCAATGACCCGGTCATTACAGTGATTCAGAAACTGGAGAATTGGTACAATGTTGATATTGAGCTTGCCGACAAGAAATTAGAAAAATACCGCTTCACGGGAACCTTTATTGACGAACCGCTCGAACAGGTTTTAAGCATTCTCAACCTCACCTCACAAATGCAATACAAGGCTATTCCGGCTAAAAAACTGGGAGACAACTCTTTCTCAAAACGAAAGATCATCTTAAAATCAAAATAAACAGTTAAACATTAAAATCTGAGCGCCTATGGAATAAAAATTAAAAAAACAGGAAAGTGTTGGAAGCACTCCCCTGTTTGAATTTTCAGAATGCCTGAATAACAGGCAAACAAAAATTAATTATTAAAATCAAACAAATCTATGAAAAAAAAATTCAAAGACAGAGAAATTCTTTCACAGAATTTCCTGAGTCAACTGTTTTTAATTATGAAACTAACGCTTTTTTTTCTAATCACCTCCGTTCTTGGCCTATTTGCTACAGAGAGCTACTCGCAAAACACGAGGATAACGCTTGATTTGAAAAGTGTTACTGTTAAAGAGGCGCTCAAGGCCATTGAAAATACGAGCGAATTCTTCTTTATCTACAACAACGAACTGATCAATGTAGAGCGGGAGATCGATCTTAACGTCAAAGATCAAAAGATCACGGAAGTGCTCAACAATATCTTTGAAGGAAGAGATGTAGAGATAACGGTGATTGACCGTAAGATTGTATTGGCTCCGACCTTTATGGGCGAACAGCAACCTACTAAAAAAATTACCGGGAAAGTTACCGATCAATCTGGTGCCTCACTTCCGGGTGTTTCTGTAGCGGTAAAAGGAACCACCATAGGTGTAATCACTGATCCCAATGGAACTTATTCAATTTTGAATATTCCCGAAAATGCAACTTTGCTGTTTTCGTTTGTGGGGATGAAAATGCAGGAAATTGTTGTTGAAAACAAAACTACAATTAATGTGGTATTGGAAGAAGAAACTGTTGGGATCGGCGAGGTGGTTGCAATTGGTTATGGAACACAAACAAAGCGGGAGATTTCGGGTTCTGTTACCAATGTTACTGCAAAAGATTTCAATAAAGGGGTTGTGGCAAATGCGGCCGATCTGTTACAGGGGAAAGTTGCAGGTTTGAATATCACTAAAGGCAGCGGTGATGTTACCAACGGTTCGACAATCAGGTTACGGGGAACTTCTTCATTAACTGGTAGCAGCTCTCCATTTGTTGTAATTGATGGTGTTCCTGGCGGAGATTTGGACGCTGTTGCGCCACAAAACATCGAATCTATTAGTATATTAAAAGATGCTTCTTCAGCAGCAATTTATGGTTCACGTTCGGCATCTGGTGTTATTTTGATTACGACCAAAAAAGGTGTAAAAGGAAATACAAAGGTTAACTATGATGCATATGTGGGGATTGACCAGGTAACCAATAAACCCAAATTGTTGAATGGTGCAGAATGGCGGAAATATGCAGCAGACAATAATAAAAATATTTCTGGAATGGATCTCGGCGCTGATACTGATTGGTTTGGGGAGATTATGAGAACTGGTGTAACCCAGAACCATAGTTTATCTTTTTCCGGAGGTAGTGATGACCATAATTATATGGCTTCTGCCTCTTATCTGGATGTGCAGGGTGTGGTTAAAGGTAACAGCATGAACCGTTTTAACTTTCGTTTCTCTTTCAATCAATTTGCGCTAAACAAGAAATTGCTGTTATCCTTTACGGGTAATGCGGTGATTGGCGATAACAGCCCAACAGACAATTATAACTTTATTTTGGCATACAATACGATACCTGTAGTTCCGGTAAAACTGACTAACGGCCAATGGTATGATAATACAGATTTTGATCAGGGGAACCCGGTTCGTAATATTGAATTGAATAGAAGAGACAATAAAGAGAACAAGTTATACGCAAATGTCAAAGCTGATTTTGAAATTATTAAAGGGCTCAATTTTACAGCCAGTGGCTTTCGTGAACGTAATACGAACGATTGGGGACTTTATAACAACTCTACTACCGCATCCGGTCGTAATTCGATTGGTTATGCTCAACGTCAAAGTAACTTATGGGACAGAAGTTTATTTGAAACAACGCTTCGGTACAAAAAGAGCTTCAACGATATACATAACATAACTGCTTTAGCTGGATATTCCTGGGAACAGAACGATTGGAGGTATTTTGGGGCTCAAAATCAGCAGTTTGGAACAGATTTACTTGGGTACGATAACTTACAGGCAGGTGAAAACTTAAAACCCACCGACGTATATTCACAAAGAAATATGTCCAGGCTAATTTCATCATTTGCCAGGTTTACCTATAATTACAACGAGAAATATGTTTTTGCCGCCACTGTTCGGCGAGATGGTTCTTCAAAATTTGGCGCAAATAATAAATGGGGTACATTTCCATCATTTTCAGCTGCATGGAACATCACTAAAGAAGGTTTTATGAGCAATATCAGTGCAGTAAATGACCTTAAATTCAGAGTTGGTTATGGAATTACGGGAAACCAGGATGGTATCGGACCTTATAATTCAATCAATCTTTATGGTGAGAAAGGCAAGTACTGGAATGATGGTCAGTGGTACACCTCATATGGAGTAACTCAAAATCCGAATCCAAATCTGAAATGGGAGAAAACATCCATGTTTAATATCGGTCTGGATTTCGCAATATTAAATAATCGCGTAAATGGAACTGTTGAATGGTACAATAAAGAAACTTCTGACCTTCTTTATACTTACAATGTTCCAGTGCCACCCTATCAGTATAATACGATATTGGCCAATGTAGGCGGGATGTCGAATAAAGGATTGGAATTATTATTAAATATTATTCCTGTTAAAACTCAAGATTTCCAATGGACAATTGGCCTGAATGCCGCTCACAATAAAAACATGGTAACAAGCCTGTCAAACGCTGAATTTAAGACGGACAAGGTTAAATCAGGTACCGCATTTATTCGTGGCGGATCGAATACAACGACACATATACTTGAAGTAGGACACGATGTTGGAACCTTTTTTGGATATCAGTGTGAAGGCCTGGATAAGAATGGAAAGTACATTTTTACGGACATCAATAAAGATGGAGTGATTGATGATAAAGATCAAACATACATCGGATCGCCGCAGCCTAAATTGACTTACAGCATCAACAACTCATTTACGTATAAAAAATGGGATTTATCAGTATTCTTAAGAGGTGTAACCGGGAATAAGGTACTTAATTACAGTAGAATGTCATTTGCTACTACACAATGGCTGATGGGTGGAAATGTTTTGAAAGAAGCTTTGACTTCAGGCTTAACAGACTCACCAATTTACAGCAGTTTCTACATTGAAGATGGTTCTTTCTTACGGTTGGAATATGTAAACCTTGGATACACTTTCAAAACTGAAAATATAAAATGGATCAAGAACCTCAGGTTGTACGTGACGGGTCAAAATCTATTTAAAATTACCAAATATAAAGGTTTAGATCCGGAAGTTGACATGAACGGTTTGAATCCGGGGGTTGAAGGACGTGATTACTACCCTAAATCCAGAACATTAATGATGGGTGTTAGTATTAGTTTATAAATTTTAACTAAAATAAGACATGAAAAAGACAAAATTAATATTATTACTAATGATGGGGTTAACATTATTTCCTTGCATACAATCATGCACTGATCTTAATGAGATAGTTTATGATAAAGTCCCCACCGATAAATTTGGGAATACGCCCAAAGAAATTGCTGCCCTGGTTGCACCAATCTATAATTCATTACTAAATGCACGGAGTTGGGCATTTATTCACCTCGCAGATGAAAGTGCAGATATGCTTGTAGTTCCCACCCGAAAAGGTGGTGACTGGTGGGATGGTGGACAACATATGTACACGAAGCAACACACATGGACTAATGACAATACTCCATTGATAACAGATGCTTACAGTAATATTTATTCAAGCATCACTACTTGTAATCAGGTGTTGAAAATGGTTGAGGGCATGGAAGGCATGGCAGGAAAGGATAATACTATAGCTGAAATAAGGGCTGTTCGCGCGTTTTGGTATTATATTTATATCGATTATTTTGGACAAGGACCGCTTGTGACAGATTTTTCCGTTACCACTTTACCAACTTCAAAATCCCGCCTTGAACTTTACAATTTTGTCATTTCCGAATTAAATGCAGTTAAGGACTTGCTTCGTGCGGATGTCTCGTCAAGTTCCTATGGTAAAATGACGAAAGGTGCTGCTTACACAATTCTTGCTAAAATGTACCTGAATGCCGGGGTATGGACTGGTACTGCGCAATGGCAGAAATGTATTGATGCTTGTAATGTTGTGATCGGTCTGCCGTATGTTTTAGAACCCGACTGGAAAAAGACTTTTCAGGTTAAAAATGAGGAATCAAAAGAGATTATTTTGCCCGCTGTTTTCAATGGAAAAGTATGGGGTAATACTATTGCCTTTCAGACCCTCCATTATTTGGATGCTTATGCTCTGGGATTGAATATCGGGCCATGGAATGGCATGTGTGCTGATCCAAATTATGTAAAAGAATATGATCCTGCAGATAAGCGCCTAAATTGGTCTTTCCTTACCGGGCCAATGCTCGATCCTGCTACAGGACAAGTGCTTATTACTGCACATGGCCGCCCGTTGATCCATACGATGGATGTCACTATGTACGAAGCTAGCACAACCTGGGGCTGGTGCAATCAGGAAGATGGCGCTCGTTGCTGGAAATGGGAAATCCCGAAAGGATTATCGGATTGTCTGGAAAACGACTATGCAATTTTCAGGTTAGCCGACGTTTATTTGATGAAAGCTGAGTGTTTAGTTAGGTTAAATGGATCAAGTGCTGAAGCAACAACTTTGGTTAACGATATTCGGAGACGCGCATTCAGTCCTGAAAAACCTATTGCAAATGTAACATTGGAAGTTGTTCGCAAGGAACGTCGATATGAGATGGCGTGGGAACAGATTAGCCGTCAGGATAATATTCGTTTTGGAACATTTCTTAATGCTGTACCGGGATGGAGAGGTGTAAGTGATCCAAAACATCTGCTGTTTCCGATCCCGAAGAATGCTAGAGATGTAAATCCGGGACTAACTCAAAATCCGGGTTATTAATTGTTTGAATTTTTTTATATTTGAGGTTGCTCCGAAAAGACTGAATTCAAAGTTACGCAATGCGGAATTGGGAATTCCGGACTTTTCGGAGTTCACTTAATAGCAATGTTATGAAAAAAGCAATGGCATCAATCTTAATTTCCGGAATTATCTTGTTCTCCATGATCTCTCAGAGTCCGGGTCACGGTGTTTCGAAGACCAGGGACCAAATTTCGCAACCAAATGGAATCTCTTTGCAAAAATCGGATACCAGTCACTGGCGGCAGTTATTCAACGGGAAAGACCTTATCGGATGGAAACATGTTGGCCCTGGATCTCAATATGTTGAAGATGGTTTGATAAAGTCACACGGCGGAATGGGCTTGCTTTACCGGACGGGCGAAAAATTTGGAAATTGTACGATTCGGGTCGTTTTTAGAATGCGCGACACCAACAGTAACTCAGGAGTATTTATCCGAATACCGATTGAACCGTACGAAGAATGGATGCCGGTTTTTTATGGTTATGAGGTTCAGATTGATAATAAGCCTGAACTCTCAAATGAAGATGATTATCATTATACCGGCATGTTGTATTCACTGACAAAACCATTAGCCAAAACCGGCAAACCAGGTCCGGAATGGAATACCATGGAAATCACTTTGGACGGACCCCGAACCATTGTTTTTTTGAACGGGGTAAAAGTGACTGATTTCAAAGAAGGCGATCCGGTACCAGTGCGTAAATTTAACTTTGAACCTTACCATGGTCCCCGTCCGGAGTCTGGATTTATGGGATTGCAAAATCATGGAGAAAATGATGTTGTTTTCTTTAAGGAAGTTGCAGTTAAACCGCTTCGCAAATAAAAAACGCTAACGAATCATAACATGGCCCAAATATGCGAATTACTAACTTTGAAGCAGCCAACCAATTTGTGAAGAGAGAATACCGAAAAGGTTGGGGAGAACTAAAATCGGTTAATAATTATTGACCCTTCCTTTAAATTTGTGCCTGGTTTTGTGCGTCTGGTGCATGGTTTTGTTGCCCAACTCGCTACTGACAATACTGATGTTCCCATCCACCTCAAGAATGGCCAGTTTCACCTCGCCGATCTTTTCGACTCCATGTTCGCGGGCTGCGGCTTCAATCTCTTCCAGTGTAATTTCTGCCGATTTAAGATTTTCGGGAATAAGATGTCCTTCATAGACCAGAAGGATTGCCTTTCCCTGAACAAATTCGCTTATTTTTTTGCTTTTAAAGAGCAGTATCTTAAATACAAAGTTGGTGGCAAAAAGGGCAAGGGCGGCTACCAAACCACCCAAAAGGGAAGAGTCACTGCCAACCATGGCATTTTGAACCGCGTTGCTGATCAGCAGAATAAAAACCAGGTCAATCACCGATAGCTGCGCCAGCTCTTTTTTCCCAAATAAACGGATGGCAATAAGAATAAACAGGTAGACTGCGACCGATCGCAGAACAATATCGAGCAGGGGAGGAATGGCCATATGGTACACCGGTTTTAAAGGTTCAAATTATTCACTTCAAGGGAGAAAACAGGTAACCAATATACAAATTTTATTTAAACTGATTTGTCTATATTTGGAAACGGAAACAATCCTGCACCGCTCCCATGACTCAAATTCTGGATCGATTGATAGATTTACTGCAAAAACCGTTTCACAGTTCGGTTTTGATCTTCGCAGTGATTCTGTTTATCATTCTTCTGGCCCCAATTCTACTGAGAAGTTTGAAGATCCCTGGTATCATCGGACTGATTTTATCGGGGTTGATCATTGGCCCCCACGGACTTGGCTGGATCGAAAAAAATGCGGCCGTCGACCTCTTTTCAACCATCGGATTGCTATACATCATGTTTTTGGCCGGGCTCGAACTGGACCTGAAAGAGTTTAGGACCAACAAGCACAAGAGTCTGGTTTTCGGATTGTACACTTTTTTGATCCCGATGGCCATCGGGTTTCCTGTTTGCCGCTTCCTGATTGGTCTTGATTTTAATGCCAGTCTGTTGGTGGCCAGTATGTTTTCTACCCATACACTTGTCACTTATCCGATTGTGAGCAGAATGGGGATCTCCAGGCACGAAGCAGTGGCTATCACGGTGGGTGGTACCATGCTGACGGATACCGCTGTTCTCGTACTTTTTGCCGTGATTGTAGGCTCCGTTAAAGGTGAGATTAACCTGCATTTTTGGTTGAATTTTGCCATTTCCGTGATACTTTTTTTGCTGGTTGTCTTTATGCTGATACCAGTGGTTACCTCATGGTTTTTTAAAAAACTGGAGGGGGAAAAACGGTCCCATTTTGTTTTCGTCCTCGCCATGGTCTTCTTTGCCGCATTTTTATCCGAAGTGGCCGGATTGGAGCCCATCATCGGTGCTTTTGCCGCAGGAATTGCTTTGAACAGATATGTGCCCAAAACCTCTTCCCTGATGAACCGGCTGGAGTTCGTTGGAAATGCCATTTTTATTCCATTTTTTCTGATCAGCGTAGGGATGCTGATCAATCTAAAGGTAGTAGGTAATGGTTCAACAGCCTGGATTATTGCCGGAACATTGACCGTTGTTGCGATTATCGGAAAATATCTGGCAGCAGCAATGACCACCTTTACCTTCAAATTTCCATCCACCTGGCGCCGGTTAATATTTGGCATGAGCAGTTCGCACGCTGCGGCTACACTGGCTATCATCATGGTGGGTTTCAAAATGGGCATTGTAGATGAAAATGTTTTGAATGGAACCATTGTGCTGATTCTCGTCACCTGTCTGGTGGCCTCTTTCGTAACCGAGAATGCCGCCAAGAAGATTCTGATCGAAGGGGATGCTTTTCAGGAACAACCGCTAACGCACCTGACAGAACAGAAAATACTGGTCCCAATTTCCAATCCCGCTACCATGGAGCGCCTGATTGATCTTGCCATTGCCATAAAGCTTTCGAAAAACCGTTTTCCAATTGTAAGTCTGTCGGTGGTGGATGATGACCATACCGCGAAATCAAAACTGATCGAAGCCAAAAGAATGCTGGAGAAGGCCATTATTCATGCCGCTGCCATCGACCAAACGGTGGAAATCATCACCACCATCGACCAGAAAGCTACTGCTGGCATAAAGAGAGTGGCCAAAGAGATATTTGCCACGGAGATCATCCTTGGTTTTGCCATGAGGAATCAATTTTCCGAAATGCTTTTTGGCAACAATATTAAATACATCGTCGAGAATACAGAGCAGACCATCTGGGTTGCCAGCATACATTCGAACCTTAACCTGTACAAGAAAATTGTAGTTATTTGTCCCAAGTTTGCCGACCGTGAATTTGGTTTTCATAACTGGCTAAGCCGGATTTTGCGAATGGGGAAATCACTGGATCTCTCTTGTCAGTTTTTTGCTACACCACAGACTTTTGAACAGGTGGAGGAGTTTCACAAGCAACAGCGAACCTCCGTTAAAATAAGTAATACCGAATTTACCGACTGGGAGGAATTTCATAATCTCGGACAACAGTTATCGCCTTCGGACCTGATCATTATTCCATTGCCACGCAGTGGAGGCGTATCCTATAAATTGTCACAGGAGAGTATCCCGAGGTTAATGGCCAAACATTTTGAGCACTTCAGCTTTATTTTGGTCTACACATCTTCTGCAAACGATACATCAGAGCTGATGTTTTCACACGATTTTGACAATACCCTTATCGAAAAGGGAATGACCCTCGTCAAAGGCCGGGCCAAATGGTTTTCCAGATTGTTCAAATAAGCATTTGTGACTGCATAAATTTCTAACACAGAGATTAAATCCCTAATAATCAATATTTTTATTTGCAGCAGGATTTTTGCTACGTCAAAGATTTTAGAGGAACCACAGAGTTCACTGAGTTTAAAAATCGCAAGCGATTTTTTCTCTGTGCAACTCCGTGATTCCTCCAACGATATTTTGAAAAGGCAACAATATCAAGGTTTGAACTTATCTCAAAAAAGAGCAATATATCCTCTGTGTAAGTTTTTTTAGAAATTCTGCCAATCGACATCTGCCTTAAAAGCCACCTTGCCTGTCTGCCGGTTAACGGCCTGAATGTGAAAGGATGTACCATCCAGACCAGATAACAGTTCTACTTCGTCCCCCCAATGCATTTCACCCAAAAATTCAAGGGTGTAACTTTTTAACTGATGCGTCCGGTAGAAATCGCTGTCGAAACAATCCATCGACCAATCCAGGTAACGTGTATTGTTGACGTGGTTGTTCACATCAATTTCGTTGTACAGGATTTTTTTACTGAAGACGGCTGTCTCGGCCGTCCCGTTTAACCTGTCGGGGAAAGTCTCCAGGGCGAGTTTGCCCTCATTGAAGGGCATGTCGAACATAAGCCTGTCTGCCCGCTGGGGACGCATGGTCTCAGCATTCAGTAACAACCAGCCTGAGACACCTTTGCAAATGGGTTCATCCTGACTGTTGTAAAATACAAAATCACGTCTGAAAAAGGGGCCAACCAGGTTGCAGGGCCATGTCTCTATGTGGATTTCGTCCTCCCATTTTGGCAATTGAAGAACTTCAACCCGTATCCGCGACAAGGCCCAAAAAAGCTTCTGTTCAACCAAAGCAGCATACCCTGCACCCAAATGTTGGGCATGGTTTCCTGCGGCCTCCTGAAACAGTTGCATTAGGTTGGTCGGCTTGATGTTTTCCTGAAAATCAACTTGATAGGACGTTATTTTGAAATTCTCTTTCCAGACAGGAATCATGGTAATTGTTTAAATTGTTTAAATTGTTTAAATTGTTTAAATTGTTTAAATTGTTTGAAATGTTTGAAATGTTTGAAATGTTTGAAATGTTTGAAATGTTTGAA
>CAYHQN010000069.1:0-22390 GCA_964358545.1 uncultured Tangfeifania sp.
ATAAGTACTTCCGCTCTTGTTTAGTCAAATGACTTAAACTTTGGAGGGGTTGGGGAGGTCGAAATGAGGAGGTAATAAAGTAAAACATTATTTTGTTCTAACTACATAAAAGCTAAACCCAAATGTATAAAAATGTTCACCACGAAGGACACGAAGAGTGTCACAAATGGATTCACAAAGGAATCCAATAGGTTGCATAATTCCGTTTTCGGCCATACACCTGATTGTCCGTTGTTTTTTCGTGACCTATTTGCTTTCCGTTGTCTCCTTTGTGCTTTCCGTTGTGACTTTTGTGGTAAACTTTGAACAATTTGTAACTTTGCCAACAAATTTAATCGATAACTGCATTGAGAAAATTTATATACAAAACAACGGCTCTCCTGCTGACCGTGATCGCTATGGTGGGTTGCAAATCACTTGAGCCGCAGATGCCTGCCGAAAATTACAACTATGTCCCGGTAAAGCCCCAGGCCTCGGTGGTAAGTCTATTTGCCGATCTGGAGATAGCCAGGCTGGAGTCTCTGGTCAACAGCAATACCGATAGTGTTTTGTACGATGACAACAGCCTCACGGATAACGGAGGAGACAATCTGATGCTCAAGGCCTGGAAAAATGGCCTGATCAAAATCTCTTTGCAGGATGATCTCCTCTCCTGGGAAATTCCGTTGCGCGTCTCTATCAAAAAATCGGTTTTCATGGTAGCTTTCAACCGTCCTATCGGGGATATTGTTGAAGCAACCGGAGAGATCAACCTGAAATTCAAAACCAAACTATCCGTCAACAGCGACTGGAGCATAAAAACCATCACCTCTTCCGATGATTATGAGTGGACGAAGAAACCCACGCTGAAGATCGGAGGGATAACCATCCCGGTTACGCCAATCGCCTCGATCTTGCTAAAGGTCAATCTCGACAGCTATTCCAAAAAGATTGATGAGACGATAGCCGGTAGTTTTAATTTCAGACACTATGCCGAAAATGGATGGCAAATGATGTTTGAACCGATGAAAATACCCGGAAATTACAATGTCTGGTTATCCATGACGCCCGCCTCCATCTCCCTGCTGCCCATCAAAGGGAGCAACGGACACATCCGCTTTGGGACCAAAGTGGCTGCCGACATCGAATGCACGCTCGACAAGCAGCCACCTGCCGGTAAAGTGACTCCGCTTCCCAACCTGCAGTCTTTTGAGAATCCAAGCGATACTTTTCGTATAAACCTGTTAACCGATATTCCCTACCCTTCCATTGAGCGGCTCACCTTTGAAGTGCTCCGCGATTCGGTCTATTCTTTTGGAGATAAGCACCTTAAATTCGAATCATTGCGGGTTTATGGCTCCAATGGACTTCTTACCGTCGAAACCAAAGTGAAGGGAAGCATCAAAGGCACGATCTACCTGACAGGTACGCCCTATTTTCATTCAGCGGATACCACTTTGCGGATAAAGAACCTCAAATTTGACCTGAAGACGAGGAGTTTGTGGATAAAATCGGCCAAATGGCTCTTCAACGGAAAGATGGAACGAACCATGACAGAGGCCATTGCCATTCCATTCAAGAGCGACATCAGGGATATAGAAAACAACCTCCAGGGTTACCTGAACCACCGAAAACTTGGGTACGGCTTTGAGCTCAACAGCAATCTGACGAAAATCGGCGTTTCAGAACTGCTGCTAACTCCTGAATCTGTCAAGGCCAATCTGCTCTTTTCAGGAAAGCTTTCCATTGGAATTGATGAGGGTGTTTTGAAAACTCCAAAGGATCACCCTTAGAAAAGAATTAGTTCTTATCCTTAATGATCCTCATTTGGTAAAAGGAGCGGTAGACAAAAACAAGCGCAACTATCAGAAAGACCACTCCCACATAAGGAGATATTGATCTAAATCTATCGTTGATTGCTATTTCCATTGCCAAAAGGCCAAACAAAGTGGTGAATTTTATGATCGGATTCAAAGCGACGGATGAAGTATCCTTAAACGGGTCGCCAACGGTATCCCCAACCACAGTCGCGTCATGCAACGGGGTCCCTTTCTCATTCAGTTCAACTTCGCAAACCTTCTTGGTATTGTCCCAGCAACTACCGGCATTGGCCATAAAAATGGCCTGAAACAGTCCGAATACCGCCAAAGAGATTAGGTAGCTGACAAAAAAGGAAACGGACATATTACCTTCCGCACTTCCCGCCTGGGCCAAACCCGATGGAGCAGAGAAGAAGGCAAAAGCCAATGCAAATGAGAAGATGGCAATAAAGATGTTGAACATACCGGCATGGGCGAAGTTGGTGCAAATCCGCACAACCTCCTTGGAAGTCGCGACAGAAGCCTTAGCCTCCGCACCAAAATCAAGATTGATGTTGTCCTTGATGTACTGAACCGCCCGGTAAGCCCCCGCTGTTACTGCCTGTATGGAGGCGCCAGTGAACCAATAGACAACACTTCCACCGGCGAGAAAACCCATTATTGTATAGGGATTTAGGAGACTAAGGATGAGTTCGGGCTGCACACCCAATTTCTTTTGAATGATGAGTATCAAAGAAAATATCATGGTTGAGGCCCCTACTACAGCAGTACCTATCAGCACCGGTTTGGCAGTGGCTTTGAAGGTATTTCCTGCTCCGTCGTTGGCTTCCAGGTAACGCTTTGCCTTTTCGAAATCAGGCTTAAATCCAAAGTCCTTCTCTATCTCCTGTTCAATATTCGGCAGCTTTTCAATCAGCGAAAGCTCATAAATGGATTGCGCGTTATCGGTTACCGGACCGTAACTATCGACGGCAATGGTGACGGGCCCCATCCCCAAAAACCCGAATGCAACCAGCCCGAACGCGAAAATTGACGGATAAACCATCAGGTTGTTAGGAATATAACCACTGGCGATATAGGAGATGAACATCAGCGAGACAAAGACCAGTCCCAGCCAGAAAGCGCTGAAATTGCCCGCAACCAGGCCGGAAAGGATGTTGAGCGATGCTCCGCCTTCGCGGGAAGCGGCAACCGTTTCAGTCACGTGGGTCGATTTGGGACTGGTAAATATTTTGGTGATTTCAGGAATAAGCGCCGCGCCAAACGTTCCGCAACTGATAATCGTTGAAAGGGTTACCCACAGATAACCTGGCAGATGTCCAATCATGTAATAACTTGTTATGAATGTTACCACGATCGAAATAAGGGAAGTGAGCCAAACCAGCATCGTCAGAGGTTCCTCAAAATCAAGGTCCTCTTTGTGTTCATGGAAGAGCTTGGTAAACTGCTTGTTCAGATGAAATGCCCCGATCGACGTAATCACCATCAAAATTCGCATTGAAAAAATCCAGGTCAGAAATGTGCTCTGGAACATGATCTTCTCACTTTCAGGCAAACTTTGCCCGATAGCAAGCACAATAAAGCTGATCAGCGCGACTCCGGTCACACCGTAGGTTTCAAAACCATCTGCCGTCGGACCAACACTGTCGCCCGCATTGTCTCCGGCACAATCAGCGATAACCCCCGGATTTCTTGGATCGTCCTCCTGTATTTTGAAATAGATTTTCATCAAATCGCTCCCTATGTCGGCAATTTTGGTGAAAATCCCACCTGCGATGCGAAGTGCGCTTGCTCCCAGCGATTCGCCAATCGCAAAACCGATAAATGCGGCACCGGCCATCTCCCTTGGGACAAAAAGCAAGATAATCAGCATCATTATAAGTTCAACGCAAATCAACATCACTCCAATGCTCATCCCGGCATCCAGTGGAATGTTCAGCAATTTCACCGGTTTTCTCTGCAGTGAGGCAAATGCCATGCGGCTATTGGCATAGGTATTCATCCGGATCCCAAACCAGGCAACACTGTATGAACCCAGGATTCCAATCAGGGTCCAGAAGAGAATAAGCGCCACTTGCGATAACAAATAACTTTGCAGAAAACCGAAGTAAAATCCGATGATACTGCCAATCACTACAAACAAAACGACAATAAATTTACCCTGTTGGATCAGATAGGTCTTGCAGGTTTCGAAAATCACCTCCGAAACTTCAAGCATGGAGGGATGCGCCGCCATTCGCTTTATTTTGAAGAATATAAAGAGGCCAAAAGCAATTCCAAGAAAGCAGACCACAAATCCCATCAACAAAAGGTTGTTTTGTTGGGGCGACAATTGCGGGATGACCAGGTCGGCTTCACTGGCGTTTGTAACAATAGATGAAAGCAAAGCGAGAAGAAGTAGAACAAATTTTTTCATGGGCATGTCATAAGTTTTAGGTAGTTCCATTAGCTTGGTTAATGTTCCCAAATATATAAAACCAAATAGTTAAATAACTACACTTTTGTCATAAATATTAAATTAATGTTAACTTTTTTACTGTTGGATAAAATAATTAGCACATTATCAATTTTTTTTAGCATAAATAATCCCGATATTCAAAAAAACACCTGCAGCTTTTGGCTACAGGTGTTTAGCTTATAAAATACACCTTCAGGGTACTTGGTCCGAATTTGTGAATTGGACTTGAAGGTAATGCCGACAATTAGTCTGATACCCCGGCAGGGTTACCGCCCGGCAAGTTTTTTTACCCTCATTCAAACACCATTAACTACCGGAATTTGATGTCTATTCGTATTTAATCCTAATTAAAATAGTAAATATCAACAGAAATTGATATTATTGCCCCCCCCAATTATTCAATAGAAAATATGCCACTATATAACACAATCGACCGAAAAATATTGATGGTAAACCTGATGTCAGAAAAACTTGTCAGGAAAACGATCTCATTTTACCGCTATTTTATCTTTGATGACCCTCAGGAATTCAGGGATCAAATCTATCGCGAATGGTCTGAAATGAACTGTTTTGGAAGGATTTATATTGCCAGGGTCATTCTTTCCGTTGCCACCATGTAATATCGGGCAAAATTTTCATCGCCCATGTATCCGATCAACTCTTTTTGAAAAAGCTTTGCCTCCTCAGAAAGAGCTACGATCTTTTTGTTGTTTTCCAGGTTGTCTGGATCCTTCTTCTGTACTTTGATCACTACAATAAAATCATCCATCCATCTTTCATAGTTGGACATGAAGAGCTGTTGATCAGCACTGATGGTTAGTTTATTTGTAGAAGCGGCATTGGCTCCCTGCATCACTACAGTCCCGGTAAGGGTAACTCCCAGTGTCAATCCTAGTTTGGTTAAAAACCTGCGTCGGTTTTCATCGTATCCGTTCATAAAAACAGTTGTTAAAAGTTTGGCTTTCCCGGTTATCCGGAAAAATATCTGAAGAACCTTATTCCTTGCACTGCAAACATTAGGAACCGGTTGTTCACCAAGAGTCCCTTTTGCCTCAACGTAGAATGATTATTTTTACGTTTCAGCCGGCTGCGGGTTTCACCGGAGGGAAAGGAGTTCAAACAATCAAAGTTTTAACTATTTTGCGACATGAATTTTCGGTCTCCATTTCAAAACCGGAAAAACTTATCATCCGCTAATTCCTTTACCGGAGATTGTCCATTCCTCAAACATTTTTTGTTTTACCTTTGAAAACAAACTGATATAAACCAGCAAAAAAATGCAACGACGTAACTTTTTTAACAGATTGGGTACCGGTGCCCTGGCTACCGGAATGGTCATGCCACTTTGGGCTACATCCGTGAAGGAACAAGCCGGTCCGGTTAATGCGTCAGAATCCATCCAGCACATGGTCATCTTTGACCTGAAGCATGAAAAGGGATCTGAAGCAGAAACCCGGTTCCTCGCTGATGGGAAAAGGATTCTGACCCATATCCCTGTGGTACGCGACTTCAGGGTACTGGATCAGGTAAGCTTCAAAAACGATTACCATTTCGGATTTTCGATGTTCTTTTCCAACCGTGCTGACTATGAAACCTATAACAACCATCAGGATCACGTAGCTTTCGTTGAGAACCGATGGAAAAAGGAGGTAACCCGCTTTTTGGAGATCGATTTTAAGGAACATTGAAAAATCTGATTGCAAGACTTTAACAAAGATCAGACACCGGGGGTTTCGTCAGTTGATGACGAATTTCTGATACTACCATTGGAATCAGGACGTACACTACTAATATTGCAGTAAGATTTGTTTACCCTCTACAAGGAAATGTGCCCTGCAGGGGTTGATTTTCTTATGATTTTCCTGCAAATTCCGGATGAGAACAGGCTCACTGCGTCATTACCTGGTAGGAATAAGGAGATAAAGTAAGTTGAGACTTTAAGGTGACCGAAATTCCGGAAAACGCATCTTTCCATACTGAACCTGCCACGGCAGCAGGTAACGGATAATTGACAGTAGCGTTTCGTAAGTTGATAATCACAAGTACGTTCTCAACTCCTGAAGTCTTGGTAAAAGCGCATATATCTGAATTACTGTAGGATACCAGTGACCCCCTTCGAATCGCACTGCTGCGGTTTCTGAATGCGATGATCTTTTTGTACTCCTCTACCATGTTTTGATTTTGATTCCACGTGATTGTTTGACCCAATTTCATCATGGACAACGGATAGCTTGTACCCACTTCCTGACCGTTGTATATCATTGGCACTCCCTTCATATACGCTGCTACCAAAAAAGCCGCCATCGAACCGGAACTTCCTCCAAACAGCCCAATGGGCGATCCATCCGAGCTGTTTACATCGTGGTTGGTAATATACCTTACCACCATATTCCCTTCCCCGGCTCCGGCATATTCCGATGCATTCAGGTAGTCAATTTTCGTAACAGGCTGATTTGCATTGAAAACAGTTTTCATCTGATCGTAAAAAGGGAATCCAAAGGTGTAATTGAAACCTGATGCAAAATGATCGCTCCGGGTTCCTTCAGCCATCAGCAGGAGTTTATGGGTTTTGATATTTCTCAGCGTATCAATCGCCTGTTTCCAAAAATCAGCCGGAGGCCCATCGGCATAATCGCATCTGAATCCATCGCAATTGGCTGTATAGACCCAGTATTTCATCATCCCAATCATCTCTCTGCGCATAGCAGCGCTGGTAAAATTTAGCTGTGCTACATCAAGCCATCCCAGTACAGGACTTTTAATATTTCCAGCGGCATCCTGCTGGTACCAATCTTTGTGATTGCTGATCCACGCATTGTCCCAGGAAGTATGATTTGCCACCCAGTCCATTATCAAGGCCATTCCCCGGCTATGCGCTCCATCAATCAGCTTCCTCAAATCAGTCAGGGTTCCAAATTCACTGTTCACTGCCATATAATCTTTTATGCAATAGAGTGAATTAATCGCCTTCAATACGCCGACAGGATAAGTCGGCATCAAATAAATAACATTCACACCAAGGGCTTTGATCGAGTCAAGACGGTCAATCACTCCCTGAAAATTTCGGGTGGAGCTGAAAGCACGCATATTTACCTGGTAAATGACAGCATCGTGCGGATCGGGAACACCTGCAAAAGGAGTACCATACTGGATAAGCTCTATTTTGACCGGATTATCGGCCTTGCTGCAGGAAACACTTAGCAGGATGAAAATGAAAACCAGAAAATAATTTCTCATGGTAGTAAACTGATAATATTGCTTTGATAATATTAGTGATTCTTTTGATAAGTATTATTGCAGATTGGCTGAATGGTGCTAATTTTATAATTGCTCCCTGACAGAATACTCTATAACTATAATTACGCATGAAGAATTCGAAATTTCTACTAACTGCTTTGCTGCTAATACTATTAACAACTATCGAACCACTTTTTGCAGGGACATTTAAAGCGGCCGTTGCCGTTCGCAAAATTACGCCGGATCCTTTGCTGCCCGTTTCCGGGGGAATTGGCGTTCCCAGTCCTGCACTGATCCGGAAAGGGGATTTGTTTACCCGCGCTCTCGTTCTGGGAAAGGGGAATGTCCGAATCGCGATAGTGAGCATTGACAACCTGGGTTGGCCAGCTGTTCTGGGAGATCAAACACGGAAATTGGTCAAGGGTATCCCTCCGGAAAATATTATCATCGGTTCGACGCACACGCATAGTGCGCCGGATGCCTACGGAATGGCAGATGAGAAGGGAAATTCACTTACAGATCTGAAGTATCTTGATTGGTGCGTTGCCCAAATGGCCGAAGCCATCAACGAGGCAGTTGAAAATCTTCAGTCTGCCGACCTTAAAACAGCCATCGGAAAAGCCAATGGAAAAATTGCCTACAATTATTATGCAGACCAGCTTTACGATCCCAGAACATCTGTATTACAAGTAATTGCAAAAAATGGTAAAAACAAAGGCAAACCAATAGCTACCCTTGTGAATTACGCCATGCATCCCGAGATCATCGGGCCTGACCAACAGATATTATCACCCGATCTTTGTGGTCCCCTGTACGACCGGATTGAGAAGAATGGAGGCGGAATTGCACTGTTTATGGGAAGCTCGCAAGGAGGAATGGTTACCGCTGACAACAGAAAAAAAGGAGACAAAGATCAGAAAACCTGGGAAGAGTGCATCCGTATCGGTGAGTTGCTTGCTGATGAATCGCTGAGAATAATTAACGGAGCCAAAGTGCAGGAAGATCCTACCCTCTTTTGTGTGGCTAAATTTGTTAAATTCCCTGTCGACTCTGAATTGATGCGCTATATCTTCAAAAATTCACCACTCAAATTTAAAGCGGATGAAAATTTTTGTGTAACAGCACAAATCAATCTGGTCAATATTGGGACTGCACAGATCTTAACCGTTCCCGGCGAAGCTTTGCCAAATATCGGGTATTACATGAAAAGAAATATGAACAGCCCGCAACCTTTCCTTTTCGGGAATACCAACGATGCGTATGCCTATATCCTGACAAAGGAAGACTTTAACAGCTTCGAACGGTACAATTATGTGAGCCGTACCAGTCTGGGAGAGATGACCGGGGAAATATACATAAAGGAGGCCCTAAAAATGATCAAAGAGAGTCCGATGCCGGACAAACAATTGACCGAATAGTGTGATAGAAATAACTACTTCATTATGAGAAATTCAAAGCTATTATTCACGGCTCTGCTACTGTTTACATTGGCGCTATCCGCCTCTGCAAAAGATGTGTTTTACAATGTACTTGATTTTGGTGCCAGGGGTGATGGCAAAACCAACAATACCAAGGCGATCAATGCGGCAATTGCGGCTGCCGCGAAAAACGGAGGAGGAACAGTCTACTTTCCTGCCGGGAATTTTCTATCCTTCACCATCCGGATGAAAAGCAAAATCACCCTTCATCTCGATCAGGGAGCGGTGTTGATTGGCGACCAGGAGGTAAACGGTGTTGGATACGACCTGCCGGAGGAAGATGCCTGGTACAAAAAATTCCAGGATTTCGGACACAGCTACTGGAAAAACAGCCTGATTTACGGCGACAGCCTGCGCGACATTGCAATTACAGGCAATGGAATGATCTGGGGCAAAGGGTTGTACACCTTCGACAAACCCAACATCAAAGGTTCAGGCAACAAGGCGATCGGCCTTAAGAATTGCTTCAATGTAACAATCAAGGATATCTCCATTCTTCATGGTGGTCACTTTTGTATCCTGGCAACTGGGGTGGACAACCTGACTATTGACAATGTTCGCGCCGATGCCGATCGCGATGCATTCGATATCGACTGCTGCAAAAATGTGCACGTTTCCAACTGCAACATCAACTCCCCGACTGACGACGGACTATGTCTTAAATCCTCCTTCGGGCTGGGCTACGCGAAGGCTACAGAGAATGTCACCATTACGAATTGCCACGTCTACGGTTACGACCATGGCACCCTGCTGGACGGAACATTCAAAACCGATTTTAAAGACGAGGCCCCGAATGCGAACCACAGCATCACAGGACGTTTGAAACTGGGAACCGAGTCGAACGGTGGATTCCGGAACATTGCAATTTCCAACTGTGTCTTCGAACATTCGCGCGGTATTTGCATCGAAACAGCGGATGGCGGTCTGATTGAAGATGTGGTAATCGACAACATTACCATGAGGGACGTAACCGATACCCCCTTCTTCATCAGGCTGAATGCCCGAATGCGCGGCCCCGAAGGAACTCCGGTGGGCGTTTGCCGGCGCATCACCCTAAGCAACATCAATGTTTATGATGTGGGCGGCCGTCCCAAATTCCCCGAAGTGGGAGCCTGCATGGTGATGGGAATTCCCGGTCATTACATCGAAGATTTGACCCTGAGCAATATCCGCATCTATTTTCGGGCAGGAGCATCGAAAGAGGCGATTGACAAAGAGGTTCCTCAAAATATTGACATGTACCCTGATCCCTACCGCTGGCACTCCTTACCTGCGTACGGAATGTATTTCAGGTACGTGAAAGGGCTGAGGGTGAGCGATGTGGTGCTGCGGTACATGAACCGGGATGAGCGTCCTGCCTTTGTTCTGGACGATGTTCACGATGCTACTTTTTACAACATAGATGCCCAAAAAGGCGATGGCGCACCTCAGTTTATCCTTAAAAATGTAACCAACTTCTCAACGCACCAAGTGAACGGGGTGGCAGATACGAAAGTGGAAAAAGCGGACAAGAAAGAACTTTAGGGAGCGGATTGCTGACTATTACTGCTCGATTCCTTTTTTGATAGCATTCGTAACAACCCCAATCTTACCGTTGGATATTATTTTGGAATCTATCTTTACGATGGGCAATACACCTTTGGTCGTGCTTGTTATAAACACCTCATCAGCAGATAGTAAGTCTTCAATTTTAAAGTCTATTACCCGAATTTGATATCCGGTTAATTGTAATATCCTTTTTCTGGTTACACCTGCCAGTATTTTGGATTTGGGCGTATACACACAATTCTCTTTCACATAAAAAACATTGCTTCTCGAACATTCACGGACCCAGTTTCTGTCGGTATACAAAACTTCGGCAGCATTACTTTCCATGAGCTTTTGGGATAACCTGACAGACCGGATGTAGTTGATCGTTTTGGCCTCCGGTACTTCCCGCTGGTATTTGGCTGTGATCAGGCTTGCGCCGTTTTTCCAGGCCGCCGGCCATTTAACTTCAAATGGCTTATTGATCAGGATCAGGGTCGATTTGTCCGGGGATAATGTAAAATCATCTGTCGAAAATCCACCAGTAAGAATAATTTTTACGGACGAATTTTGGATATTATTTTTACCAATCAGCTGGCTCACGATTTCCGACAATTCCTCTTTGGTATAGGACAGACTGAGGCCTAGCAAAGCCGCTGAATGAATAAACCGATCCAAATGAAATGACAAAAACCGGGGAACCCTATCCCTTACCAGGAAGAAATCAAAGACAGCATATCCCCTTTGGACAATCAGATCCGAAACATGAACAGAAGATTGGCTGAAAGGAATATACTCCCCGTTGATAAATGTAAAATTGCTTTCCATGATTATAAAAATTTTAATACATAGTTGTCAACCACCCATGCGGCAAACGGGAAACAGCAGGTAAATGCTGGAGATACAGCGTTTAGTACATGAACGGAATCATGGTCACCTTCCACCACGAAATCCATAATCAACTCCCTGGTTTGTTTGTTGAGCAGTTGGGCCCTGATGCCTGGTTTTCCCCATTCTGTGAAGCCTTTCACATCGATTTTATGAACCAGCTCCTGCGCAAGACCGGCAAAATAGCTCTTTTTGTATTTTTTTATCTCCTCCAGGGCGATGTTCCTGAAATTAAATGAATTTCTCAGGAACAGGGATGTTTCCCAGGATAAAATAGATACCATTTCGCCCGGACTGAACCGGTCGAATCCATGGTAGTTTTCCCGCCAGAAGGCCGGTGTGGAAGTTGGCCCGATTTTCACAGTTCCGTCAACAGTAACTGTAAAGTGTACCCCCAGCCACGGATTTTTAAGGTTGGGTACGGGATATACGTTTGTCGTAACCGGGATTTCATTCCCATGATATTTCAGATAGGTCCCTTTGAACGGAATAATGGTATATTTTTCCGAATAGCCGAAGTCACCGGCTACTTTATCCGCATACAATCCGGCAGCATTGATGATCTTGGTTGCAGTAAAAGTATTGCCCAAAGTGGTTTTGATGCGGTTCCCCTCCAGCCTGGATTGATATCCTTCACCGAAAAAGAATTCTATTCCCTTGACTTTCAGTTCGTTTTTAATTGCATGAGTAACTTCGGAAGGATCAACAGTGGCTGTATTGGGTGAAAACAAGGCATGTTTAAACGTTTTCACATTGGGGTCAATATCAAACAACTCCTTTTCGTCAATCAATCTGACCTCAACGCCATTGACTTTCCCCCTTTTTTCAAGTTCAAAAAGTGCTGGAAGCTCGCTTTCGTCCTTCGCTACGACTACTTTCTTACACTCATTGATCTTAAGGTTGTTGGCATAGCAATATTCCCTTAACTGCCGGTTACCGTCCCTGGTGAATTTTGCCTTCAGGGTATCAGCCGAATAATAAAATCCGGCATGCAGTACGCCGCTGTTCCGGCCACTGCCATGGTAGGCAACATCATGTTCCTTTTCCAAAACAGCAATCCCGGAACCGGGGAATCTGCGCCTCAGTTCCCTTGCAATGGCCAGACCTACTATTCCTCCTCCTATAATCAGATAATCAAAATGCATGGATGTGTTTATTGTTTGTATAAAAATACAGTTTTTAAGCCGATTCCGATAAGTTTGGCAAGACTTTCAAGCATATTCGGCAATTTGTGATGCAAAAAAGACACCTGTACATATCCCGTACAGGTGTCTTTAATACAATTGTGCTTCCAAAGGATAAAGCCGGTCGTAAAAATTCACATTTTCATAGCGATGAGTCTTAAACTTTCCAATGTTTTTAACGGATTTGATACTATCACGCTGTTTGCCAGCCATGCCGGAATTTCACCGGCCGGATCGGCATGAAACTGGTAGACAACCTGAATTAGGCCAGGGGCAATCTCTTCAAGGTCCCAGAAACCTGAGCCATTGTGAACTCTGATAAATCCTTTGTTTTCCTGTCTGTAATGTCCAAGCGGACTCAACTTCATGAAAGCATGCTTGCCATTTTGAGAAAACGTGGTGGAAGCCTCATAGATGGCATCTCTGTCGGTGACAGGCCAGGGCGCTTTGATAATGATGTAATGGATATCATTGTATTTGCCCTTTTGCTCAAGAACCTCAGCACCGCTGCAATTCGGGAAGTTGACGGGATAATTCTTTACATCTGTAATGACATCCAAAACCTTGGTCAATGAGGTATTTGAGATGGTAACAACTCCCCTGAACTCTTCAAATGGCGATCCGGCAATGTTCCGGGTATAAATTTTAACTCCTGACTCTTCTCTCCTTAATTTCCAATCCGTAGATACACCCGAATTGATGTTTATAAGCATAAAACAAGCCAGCAATGATCTGATGAACAACATACAATTCAACTATTTTAATGATCCGACAGACAAAAGTCTTAAAAAGATTCCTGTGGTTATACCAGATAAATCCCGGCATAATTGCAGGCTACAAAATTAATTAACTATTTCAATAGCTTTTCTTCCTGATGAATAATTTATGTAAGATTATATTTTATAACTTTAATCCATTAATTGTTTTTAAACTACGCTTTGATAACTTTTTAAAACTTGACTGAATGAAAACACTTTCCTTAATCACAACGGTTTTACTGGCAGGATTAATGATTGCCGCATGTTCAAAAAAAGAATCGGTCATTACTGCTGATGAGCAATTAATGAATTTAAAAAGTGCTTCGACGGTTGGCAAATACATCGTTGTACTAAAAAAAGATGCAAATATTGCCCAATCGGATTTCCAGACCCGTCATGCCAAAGTTCAGGAAAAGGCAATCGGCTTACTTAAAAAGTATGAAGTTTCGGGTCAAATCGAAGAGGTTTATCAAACTGCCTTGCAGGGTTTTACTGTTAAAATGGCCCCAGGACAGGCAAAAAAAATGGAATTAGATCCCAATGTGGGCTATATTGCTCCGGACGAAGTAGTTACTTTATCACCTATCGAAATGAACGGGAAACCCGGAGGTGGTGGAACAACTCCTGCCCAGACCACTCCATGGGGTATCACCATGGTAGGAGGTGGAGCAATTTATACCGGAACCAATGTCGCATGGATCATTGATACCGGAGTGTATCTGACACATCCGGATCTCTATGTAGGGGCAGGCGTGAGTTTCGTCCCAAGAGTAACATCCCCGAATGATGACAACGGACATGGAACCCATGTGGCAGGTATCATCGCAGCAATAAATAATTCCGTCGGTGTCGTCGGAGTGGCAGCCGGTGCTACAGTGATTCCAGTCAAAGTACTGAACAGACAGGGCTCGGGAGCCTATTCAACCATTATCAGCGGAATCGACTATGTCGCCGCCAACGGTAAACCGGGAGATGTTGCCAACATGAGTTTGGGCGGTGGTTTTAATCAGCCCCTCAACGATGCCGTCATCCAAACTTCCAATATGGGAATCCTTTTCTCCCTGGCTGCCGGCAACGAAAGTACCGATGCCAATACCAAGTCACCAGCCAGTGCCAATGGCGCCAATATTTACACCATCTCCGCGATGGATAATAACAAGGCATGGGCCTACTTTTCAAATTATGGCAATCCTCCGATTGATTATTGTGCTCCCGGTGTTTCCATTTATTCAACCTACAAAGGTGGTGGATATGCCACCCTCTCAGGCACTTCTATGGCTGCACCGCATGTGGCAGGTTTACTGTTACTGGGAGCGGTCAGATCAGGAGGTTTTGTTTCCGGTGATCCGGATGGAAACCCTGATGTTATCGCGATTCACTAATATCTGTTGACCATAATCAAAACAGGCTGTTCCAATCAGGGGGCAGCCTGTTTTTTGCAGTAAATGGGCAAGAGGCAGTAGATATTGTAAAGACCACACCCAAATTACAATTGGTGCTGATGGATTTAAAAATGCCAGCCATGGATGGCTTTGAGGCCATAAAGATGATCAAACAAATAAGACCGGAAATTTACATCATTGCTCAAAGTGCATATGTTTTCTCCAATGATCAGGACCGGGCCAGAAAATCAGGCTGTAACGATTTTGTTGAAAAACCAATAAAAATGGAACCGTTGATAGGGCTCATCAGCAAGCATTTTGGAAATTCGTAAACATCGACTCCGCTGGTGCGGATTTGCAATTCCATCTAACGGTTAATATTCATTAAAAACTCACTTCACCTCATGCTTTCCATCCGGCAGGAACTTTACCGTCGGGGGCACCCTGGTCTGGTTAAAAAGATCGTAACATTTTTTGAGATCGCCCCATAAAGCAACGTCATCCTTGTACCTGCTGTAAGTGTATATCAATTTGGAATAAGTTACATCGGTCAGCCTGGCGGGGAAAATGGTCAGGCCGATCTCTTCCTGTCCGGCGTTGTATGCCTCCACGCAATAGACATAAAGTTCCCTGATCCTGTCATCTGTCATGGCAAGGCATCCCGAAGAGATGCAGGAACCGTGAATAAAAATATTGCTTCCCAAATGCCTGCGAACACCCCTTATACTGTCGGAGGCGTTCGGATAGTTGACCTTCATCGACAAATAGTATTTGCTGAAGGGATTCATCCCTGAGATGTGGTAAAATCCTTCCGGAACCTGTAAATCACGGGATCGCCTCTTCGCTCCGACATCGCCCGAGAGATCACAGATGGAAAACTCCTTAATCATCGTAAAAACAGAGTCACAACTGTTTTTGGCCCACAACTCTACTTTTTTCTCTGTTTTGAAGGTCGTGGTATTTGATAATTACATCGTTGGGATGTTTCCCAGTGGCGCCGAAATAGTGCCCCACATCAAGATTCAGCCTGTTTGCCGGTGAATAGGCGAGTAAGGTATCAATGTCAAAACCAGGCTCTCCAAATTGTCCATGCGTGTGATAAATGGCAAGGCTGTTGTGCTTTTCGGCAAATTTGCCCAGACGCTTGCAGGCAGCCACACTGGCTTCATCGGTAATACCATAAGCGCCTAATGCCTTGGTGGCATTATAGGCATAATCAATTTCCTCATCCGACCAGCCTGAAGGTACAAACTTGGCGATGTGAATATCAACCCCCGCATCATTGTACATCTTGCGTATATCGGCATACTTTTGCATGGGCAGGGATAAACGCCATTTGCGCTGCTCCTCTCTTGCCGCATCAGCGGCTTTGGCACGTTCGGCTTTTCCCTGGTCTGTCATCGCTGCACTGCGGGCGCCCCGTGCCGGCCCGGCAGGAATACCCAAACCTTCTTCAAGGACACTTCTCATCTCCAGGGCATTGACCCCGGCTTTCAGCACATACTCCAATACCTCTTCGAGACTGTGTGAAATTGCGCGGTAAGAATAGGTGGTGAGGCCTAATATAAGGGTTACTGCAAATCTCAATCTTTGTTTTTAGTGCATGTTCTGGCAAATAATGCTAGAGTTTTTCAGGTTCTGATTCTTTGATGCTCCTATAGGCCTCTTTTAATTCTTCACACGCCTGCATACAAACCTTTTCTACCTGCTTGACCAATTCGGGTAATTCATCTGTATTCTGTTGTATTCCTGCATTCTCCTGAATTTTTCTAGCTATATTCTCAAAATTTGAACTGATACCCATAATCGCAAAAGAGGGAATCAATTTATGTACCGCTTTGTGCAACAAATTCCAATCCTGATCCTGTAAACTTTGCTTCATCGAACTTATCAAGGCAGGTGTTTGTTCCAGATATATTGAGATCATTTCCATCATGAGAATCGGTTCTGACTTTGTACGATGCTTTAAATAAGTCAAGTCTATGTATTTTGCCCTTTCATATGCTGGCTTTTCCTGAATCCCTTCCTTGGTAATGATGACATTCTGTTTCGCTGGAAATGGTTTTAATGGTGCGGAATTATTCACAAATCCAACCATTTTACTGTACAACGACCTCTCTTCAACCGGCTTTGAAATATAATCATTCATGCCGACAGCTTCGCATTTTTTTAAATCCACGGTTGTTACATCAGCTGTTAAGGCGATGATTGGTATTTTAGAATGCATCGTCTTGCGAATGTATTCTGTTGCTTCAAATCCATTCATCTCAGGCATGTGTAAATCCATCAAAACAATATCGTAGGATTTGGCTTGTAGTTTTTCAATAGCTATTTTTCCATTGGAAGCAATATCGCATTCAAATCCGAAATCATCCAAAATAGTTTTCATCAGCAGCTGATTGAGGGAAATGTCTTCAACCACCAAGGCTTTTACATTTTTAAGCTCAATATCTAAACCCTTTTTTTCTGTTTCTGTGGTCAATATAGCTTTTGTTTTTAGGAAGCTCAGGATAAAACTGAAAGTGGAGCCCTTATCAGTCTGACTTTTTACACCTATACTTCCCCCTTGCGATTCAACCAATTGTTTTACGATGGCGAGTCCCAATCCGGTACCTCCATACATTTTCGAAATGCTTGCAGAGGCCTGTTGGAAATTTTCAAATATCTTTTCCAATTTATTTTCGGGAATTCCGATACCAGTATCTTCAATTCCAAATTCTATCGTTACTTTTTCTTCATCTTCTTTTAGCATACGTACCCTTACCGTAATTTTCCCTCCGGATGTAAATTTGACGGCATTGCTCATAAGGTTCATAATAATTTGACGTAAACGCAAAGAGTCGCCAAGTAAAACCTCCGGAATCCTGTGGTCGTATTCCCTTACCAGTTCAGAATTTTTTTCCTGAATTTTTTTCTCAAATAAATGAAGGATGGCGGATACAGATGCCAACATTTTAAAAGGAGTTTGCTCAAAAATCATTTTCCCGGAATCAACTTTTGCAAGGTCGAGTATATCGTTGATGAGTTCAATTAAGGTATCACCGCTAATTTTGATGGCGTTTAAATATTCTTTTTGTTTTGCGGATAAATCTGTTCTCAATAACACTTTAGTAAATCCGATAATTGAATTCATTGGGGTCCGGATTTCGTGGCTCATGTTTGACAGAAATTGTTGCTTCGAATTCATCGCATCTTCTGCAATTAGTGTTTTCTTCTCTGCATTAATTTTTGCTTTAATCAATTCCTCTTTTGCAATTACATGAGTGGTAACTTCATACGCAATAATGGTGACACCCGAAATAGTTTCATCTGCTTCCTGATAGGGCTGATAAACCATATTGAAATAAACATTCTCTAATTTTTCTTTGCGTACCAACGGCATGAGAAATTCGTGTCCCTGAAAAGGAATACCTGTGGTAAAAACATTATCAAGCAGGGCAGGTACTGGTCCATCTTTGATTTCCGGTAATATTTTTATCAGGGGTTTACCTTCAATACGTTTGCCTTTCCCCCATATTTCTTTGATACTGTCATTGGCTAAGGAAATCACCATCTCTTTCCCCTTCAATATCGCAAAAGCAAAAGGAGAATGCATGAGCATCATGTTGTAGCGTTTGTTGCTGTCTTCGATGAGTTTCAGCGCTTTCTTTTCTACTTCAAGTTGCTTTTCTAATGATTTGGTCTCTTTTACCTGAAGTTCGATTGCTAAACTCCTTACCTCAGTAATATCAATAATGGTGAGTACAATTAATTCTTCATTTTTACTTTGCTGAATAATTCGATGTGCATTTAGCAGCATGATTCTGCGTCCAATAACAGGGAATGTATGTTCCACTTCAAAATTGTGAAAGCGAATATTTTTGGGAACGATCTCTTCGAGCAATTCGCGCAGTCGCGGAATGTTCCACTGATTATTTCCCAAATTATACAAGGATATTCCTATACACTCATCTTCCGTTACATGAAATATTTTATAGAATGATTTGTTTGCGGATTTTATCCTGATCTCTTTGTCAAGGATGAGCATGGGCTCCTGAACAGTAGATAGAATGGCTTCGTAATAATTATACAATTCTTCTACTTGTTGGTTGCGTGCCAGTAACTCATAATTGCTTGTAGTAAGCTCTTCGTTGGTTGATTCAATTTCTTCTTTTGATGTTTCCAATTCTTCATTCAGGCTTTGTAACTCTTCATTGCTTGAAACAATTTCTTCATTGGCACTTTGCAATTCTTCGAAGGCAATCTCCTGATCGTGCGTGATAGAACTCATGACAGAACGTGCAGCGGCAAGTTCATCTTCAAGTTTCTTTATCCTGCGGGCTTTTGCCACAGAGTCCTTGTTACCTGCATTACCTGATTGTTCCGGGAATTCCATTTGATGAACATTAAACACGATCATCAACAATTGATCTTCGCCTTCTGCAATAAGCGGAACTACTTCTATATTCACTATGCTGACACTATTCCCGACTTTATCGGGCTTCATTTCGATACTATTTATACTGACAGCTTGTTTTGTTTTAAAGGCCTGAGTAATAGCATTGCGTAGTTCAATGGAAATCTCGGGCCGGGCCATTTTTAAAATATTCAATGTGGCTTTGCCTGTAGAGTGCTCCAGAAACTTTTCAGTTGAACCTCTGAACTGGAGTATTTCCAGATCGTGATTGATAATAACACTGGCAGGCATAAAGCGTGCGAGCAAGGCGGCTTCAAAAGCGCTTCCAAGATTACCCTGTGGCGATGCAATAATTTTAGTGGGGGAAATTGTTGTAACACTATTTGTTGGGGATATGATAGCCGGAGAAATCAGAGGTGAAATATCCGGAATCCTGAATGAGCCCGAATTTTTTTTCCGCGAAAAGATCTTGAACTTTTTATTCAACGGAGTGAAAAGATCTTCATAGGTCCCGATGGTTTCAGATTTGCCAAGCATCAGGCATCCACCCTCATTTAAAGCATAATGAAAAGTGGAAAGCGCTTTTTTCTGGGCTGAATTGTCAAGATAGATGAGCAGGTTACGGCAACTGATAAAATCCATGCGTGAAAATGGAGGGTCTCTCAAAATATTGTGCTGAGCAAAAACACAAACATCGCGCAGTGCTTTGGATATGCGATACTTTTCCTTCGATTTGATAAAAAACTGTTGAAGCCGTTTGGGGGAAACATTTTTTAATTGCTGGACGGAATACTCTCCAATGCGGGCATCATTGATTGCCATTGAGCTAAGGTCAGAAGCAAAAATCTGAAAAGGAATTTTGTAGTTGCTTTTCTCCTGTAATTCCAGCAACAACATTGCAATGGAGTAAACTTCCTCACCCGTGGAACAGGCGGCAACCCAGATACGCAATGTTTCATCTTTTGTTTTGTTTTTAAGCAAACGGGGCAAAACCGATTTCTTTAAAAGCATAAAGGCCTCTGTATCCCTGAAAAAACCAGTCACATTGATGAGCAAGTCCTGGTACAACAAATCCACTTCATCATTTGATTGCCCAAGCAACTCAGCATATTGTATGATTGTTTTTATTTTATGAATCAACATCCTTCGCAGCATTCGCCTCTTGATGGTGTTCATTTTGTAGTGACTGAAATCAATGTTCTTCCTTTTTAGTAAAAGCAGAAGAATATTTTTCAAATCGGGATTACTGTTTTCTATTTCATCTTCCGGTACATTATTAACTTCATGTCGCCTGATCAAAGGATGTTTGCTTATCCAGTTTAATTTTGTTGCAATTTCCTTGGGCGATAAAACAAAATCAACCACGCCTTCGTCAATCGCTGAATGAGGCATACTGGTAAATTTTGCTGAATCGTCCTGGGCAAAAGTGATACCTCCTGCTTCTTTTATTTCTTTCAACCCGCGTGTGCCATCGCTTGCACTGCCCGATAACACTACGCCGATAACATTTTCCTTGCGCGCCTCTGCCAATGATGAAAACAGCACATCAATAGACAGGTTAGTGGTCTTGCCCGTGGACCTGGGAATTAATTTAATATGGCCATCCGTCACCTCAATTTCTTTATCTGCAGGAATCACATACACATTGTTTGGTTCCATCTTCTCCATATCATCAATCTCCTGAACAACCATTTCAGTTACTTTTGACAAAATTGAAGTAAGCAGACTTTTGTGGTCAGGACTTAGATGTTGCACATAAATGTACACCATACCCGTAGTGGGAGATAGATTTTCCAATAGCTGTGTTACCGCTTCCAATCCACCCGCAGAAGCCCCAATCGCGACGACTGTAAAGAGTTTTTCCTTACTTCCGGAACTGGCAAGAGCCGTTGTGCGCTCAACTTTAAAGCCCTCTTTCTTCCCGTGTTCGCTGCTTTTCTTTCCCGGCCGGGCAGTTGATGCTTCTTTTTTAGAAACTTCCGTTTTTATATTGTCGAGTATTATTGGTTTCATTCAGGTCGATTTGTATGTAAGGGAGGAGAGTAGCAATGCAGAAATGGCGCGATTGTGTATGCGGAAAAAGATCCAGAGGAGTGTTTCAAATGGTAAATTTAATCAAGTTCTTTGAGAAAAAGAAACACCGGAGGGTTAAAAGTTCCAGGCCGGTGTAGATTTGTTTTGTCAAGCCTTTCCAATAAGAGAAACAATTCCAAAATAATCAAAGCAGGAAAGAGAATGATCACCAATGCTTTGTGAAGCGTAAAACACTGAAATGTGTGAAAGATGTAACTTTAATCAAAAGTTGTGTAACTCTTTTCCCCGGAAACGTATCCAATTTTGTCTTCAATGATCTATTTACTATTCATATTAAAAAATTTCTTAACGTTGTTGCGAGATTGTAAATATGAGAAAGCTATGTCTGTTCCTGTTTTCATGCATTATTTTGATTGCGAACAATCATTCAGCATTTGGTGTTACTGCTTATCCTTTCGCAATTGAGATTACTCAACCAGACGGTTCAAAGATAATGATCATCCCCAAAGGGGACGAACATCTTAAATGGGCCCAGACTGTTGACGGATATTCGATTATGCACAATAGCAAAGGTATTTATGAATACACAAAGCTTAGCCCCACGATGGATATGGTCCCTTCGGGTGTCCGGGCTAAAAATGTACCGGAAAGAAGCAACTCGGATATTCTATTCTTAAACAATACCCCAAAAGGGATTGTCTATTCAAAAAGTCAGGTTGGAATGATGAAAAGTATCTCCAGGATGTATCAGAAGTACACACTGAAGGCTTTCCCGACTTCAGGCTCAAGAAAATTGATTTGCATTCTGATTGGATTTACCGATAAAGCATTCACAAAAACAAAAGCAGATTTCGAGAACTTATTTAATCAGGTAGGATATTCTGCTGATGGTGCAACCGGTAGTGTCTTTGATTACTATAAGGAAAACTCGTACAACCAGCTTAATTTGGCAGTTACCGTTGCCGGTCCATTCACGGCTGCCCATAACATGGCCTATTATGGGGCCAATGATGCCAGTGGAAGCGATGTAAATCCGGAGGCTTTGGTCACTGAAGCTGTAACCCTGGCGGATCCTTCTGTTAACTATGCCGATTTTGACAATGACAATAACGGGACAGTAGACGGGGTTTTTGTTGTTCATGCAGGTTACGGAGAAGAGGCTGGTGCATCGTCCAATACCATTTGGGCACATACCTCCTGTTTTCCTCGGTTTTTTCGGGTTAAAAAATTTGGTATTGAAAGACAATTA
>CAYHQN010000070.1:0-22212 GCA_964358545.1 uncultured Tangfeifania sp.
GATTGAAGGAAATTATGTTTATACGGTAGATTCAAAAAAAATCGTTGAAGATGCGATTCCTGAGATGCTCAAACAATTGGATCCGCACACCACCTATATTCCTGCCAAAGATATGCAGGGGGTTTCTGAAGAGATGAGCGGTAATTTTGGCGGAATTGGTGTTCAGTTCTCTATTCAGAATGATACCGTTATGGTTATTGATGTTATTTCGGGTGGCCCCTCTCAAAAATTGGGCATCCGGGCTGGTGACAGAATTGTCAGGGTAGGGGATTCTGCCATGGTGGGAAAGAATGTCAAAAATGAACTTGTATTTAAGCGATTGCGCGGACCCAAGGGCACCAAAGTTAATGTGAGCATCTGGCGCAAGGGATTACCCGATTTGCTGAATTTCAACATTACACGGGGCGATATTCCAATTTATAGCGTCGATGTTTCGTATATGATCGACAACAAGACCGGATATGTAAAAATTGGTCGTTTTGCAGAGCATACCTACGATGAGTTTATGGGAGCCATGGCCAAATTGGAAAGTGGCGGTGCAGAGCAGGTCATCATTGACCTTCGGGGCAATCCCGGAGGCTATTTAAGCTCAGTTATCCGGATGGTGAGCGAATTGCTCGACAAAGGCGAACTGATCGTTTATACGGCAGGAAGAACACAACCCAAGAGAGAATCTGATGCGGAAAACCGCGGAAAATTTTTCGGAAAGAGGGTGGTGATACTTGTCGATGAATATTCGGCATCGGCCAGTGAGATCTTTGCCGGAGCGGTTCAGGACAACGACCGGGGGACCATCATCGGCAGACGGACTTTTGGCAAAGGGCTGGTACAGGAGCAAATCCCGTTTTACGATGGTTCGGCCATTCGTCTGACAGTGGCCAGGTACTATACACCTTCAGGGAGATGCATTCAAAAGTCTTACAAGAAAGGAACGGATGATTACTATGCAGACCTGACCAGGCGCTTTGTCCATGGGGAAATGGAGCAAAAGGATAGCATCCACATGGCCGACACGGCCAAATATTTCACCCGCCTGAAAAGGGTTGTCTATGGTGGCGGCGGGATCATGCCCGATATCTTTGTTCCGGCCGACACTTCAGGAAACTCTGCCTACCTCTTTAAAATCATGCAAAAGGGGCTGGTTTACCAATATGCTTTCGACTATGCAGACAAGCACCGTGCAGAGTTGTCCAAACTTAAAACAGGCGCTGAATTTTCAGATCTTTTACGAAAACGGGCCATCTTTGGAGAGTTTTTACAGTATGCTGTTAAAAACGGAGTAGCCAACAATGAAACAGGCATAAAAGCTTCGGGCAAGATTATTGAGACCCAATTGATGGCATACATTGCCAGAAACATCATTGGGGAAGAGGGTTTTTACAGCATCATCAGCAACATTGACAATACGTTGCAGGATGCGATAAAGACCATCAACAGCAAGGATAAGATGGTCAGTGTAAAGTAAAAAGAAAAGGATGAGCTCGCTCATCCTTTTCTTTTTACTTTACCAGGCCTTCCAGTTTTTTGTAGGCATCGTTGACACCTTTGACATAATCTTGTTTTAGTTTGAGATAAAACCCTTTGACCAGTTTGGGATTATCTTTCCCGTCCGGATTGTTGATTTTGTCAATCGTGGAGTTGTGCAGGAGAACTATTTCGTCAATCACTGCCATTGCTTCCATCTCTTTGCCATTGAAGGTCTGTACAAAATCGATGCAGTCACCGATCATCTGAGAAGATAAAAACCCTATCTCTTTCTTTAATTGTCTGATACTTGCCATAACATATGATTGAATTTGTTTAAAAAAGTTTTGTTTTTTGAGGAGCGTTGTTGCCCTTCTTCTTCTTGAGTAATTTCTCTGCTTCCACATCAGCATCGATAATCTTTTTCCTAAAACCGACCGGATCAGGGAGCGTCCAGGTATCCTTGTTATCCCAATTTGAGCGTACTTTTATGACGCTAAGATAATAACAGACCTCTTCCGGTTCAACTTTTTCCTTGAGGTTGCCTGAATCCCAAACTCCATTTTTGTTCCTGTCGAAGATAGCCTTCATCAGGTATTTCCGTGGTTCCAGGAAGGGGATGGTTATTTCCTCATCTTTGTCGATATTTACATTCTTTACCACTTTTTCATCGTTGGAGTTCTCCAGAATCTGGATAATGGTTGGCCCTTTTACGTTCTTAATAGAGTAAATTATTTTGCCGTAGTGTTCCTCTTCCTGAGTTTTGAACTCTGTTTTGAGGGCCTTGCCGTACATTCCATAGATGGTATGCAACGCTGTCGAATCGATTGTAAGTCTGTAGGATGTCCCGAACTCCCAGGGATAGGAGAGCAGGAACCTGCGATGATTCAATGGATCAGGTTTTATTTTCGGGGCAATTTTATAAAAGGAGGTATCTTTTTTTACAAACAGCCGGACTTGCGATGTATCAAAAGAAGCGATGGGTTCCGGTGACTCAATACGTATGTCAGCGTAAGTGTCCAATACGTTGCCAAGATTTGTCGCAAGCGTCACAGATGTTTGTTCTGTAATTATTTTTCTCCGCTCTTTGCGCTTGTTTTTGTCAGCTTTATTTACCTGATCATCTGAAAAATATAGCTTTATAGTATCCTTCCTGGTAAAAAAATGGCCCAGGCTGTCCTGTTGAAGAAAGGCGAGCTTAAGGGCAAGTGTATCCCTCTTGTAAACCAGCGAATCCGTAAGCCATATTTTCAGGGAATCTGCTTTTCTACTCTTTTCAATAAGGTTCCAGGGGCCTTTCGGATGGACATTTAGTACTTCTACATTGAAGGTATCCGCCGTTGAGCCGGTGAAGATAAGATCGATGGTTTTGCGGTTTGGGCGTTCGTATTTGTCGAGATTCAGATCAAATCCCTTCTCGAAGAAAAGGGAGAAGTTCAGCGGATCGGGATAGAACCTTGTTTTGCCAAGAACTACCAGCGTATCCGAACCTGTGACTACAGTATCCCGTTTGGGCTGAAATTCGGCTGTAGGTTCAACCCTTGAACCGAGAAGGGCAATAGAATCTACGCCGGAGGTGTATTTGAGGTTGTTATCGATATCGCCCAAGGCATACATCTGGTAACTGGCAGCCGGCAAATTGGTTATGGCAAAGAATCCCTGAGAATTTGTTTTTCCCACGAAATCGGGACGTGTCTTGTGCACAAGGGTATCAGAAGTGCCTTTGTAAAGAAGGATAAAGCAGTTTTTTGAGGGCTCGAGGGTGAAAGCATCCCTGACAAAACCAACGATGCGTAGTGTGTCAAGAGTCGGACCTGTTGAGAAGGCTAACCGCAGATTTTTGTATTTGTTTCTTTCGTTGTTATCGACTATCCCGTCTTTAAAATCAAGGGAATAGGTAGTGTTGGGTTTAAGTTTTTCGTTCAGGTCGACGATGATTGTTTTGCCTTTGGTTTTAAAGATAGGCTTCTTGGTTGTTGGTGGCGAGACGATAAATTTAGTATTAAGTTCATCCGGTACAACAAATTCATTGAAGGTGATCCTTACCTTGTTGTCTTTAAAATTCACCTGGTTCGCTTCAGGAATACTCTTTACAATGACGGGAGGCAGTTTATCTTTCGGTCCGCCTTTGGGCATTCCCATGTTGGCACACGAATAAACCAGCATCAAAGGGATCAAAACTGAAGCAACAATATGTATAACTCTTTTTACCACAGTTTGTCTTAGATTTACATGATCATGGTTTCAGGCTAGCCGATCTCCACTCCCGGACTATCACAGCCAGGGAAATGGTTTGGACAATTACTGGTATCTGGTGTATTTGATATTCAGTTGAATAGGACGGGAACTATTTCCTCCCTTGAGTACTACCCGGTAAGGAGATCCGTTCCGGTCCGCATTGACCAGATAGAAACTGGTATTAGCGATCTCACCTTTAAGGATCTGTTCGAGGTGCCTGGTGATGTTGAAAGTGTAACTTGCCGTTGTAGGATCGTAGATGCCTCCGTAATAGCTACTGGACAACTGACTGTCTTTCGGGAACAACTCGGCGCCTGTGCTGTCCATGTATTTCAGATAGATACTCGAAGGTATATAGTAGCGTCTTGGATCAGTTATCAGGGTATCAACAAAAAAGGTGATGGATGCCTTGCTGATCACATACATTGTCGAATCCTTCCATTTATTTAAGGATGGAATATTGACCTTTATTTTCGTACCTCCGGTGGGCTGAAGGTAGGTTAAGGTATCCTGAATAAGCTCCTGGTTCAAATGTGCCGAGAAGGCGCTGTTTCGGTAATCGTGCGAAAATGCCGCAACGTTCGCAGAATTTGAGGTGACATTGTAGGAAAAAAAGAGCGAATCTTTCTTCGCAGTATGATAGTAAAGTCCGATACCTGAACCTGAGGCAGAGAGACCTATCAAGGTACCCTTTCTTCCGGCAGAGGCGGCTTCCACATACAATCCCTTGAAATTCTTCAGGAAAACTTCGTTCGAGATCATTTGGAGCGTGTCCAGTTTCAGCAACCGGTTGCCGAGGGCAGGATCCAGTTTGAAACGGACATACTGGATCGTCGTATCCGTCTTTGCGGAGTCTGTCTTAAATTTTGGAATAAAACTTACCGATCCCAGTGGTGTGGTCGAAGCCAGTGACTTCAAGTTAAATGAAGACATGTACTTGGCGTCGTATTCCAGGTCACCGGTCAACTCATATACTTTCAAATTTTGCACCGTAGCGGTATCTCCGTAAATATGCTTGTAGGTTAACCGCAGAATTAGTGAATCCAAAGTAGCGGTAGCATCATAATCAGGATTGGCGGCAAGTCTGTATTGTGCTGCAAAGGCCCCGTCCGTCCGACCGAAAAGCGGATCATTGAAACTGCCAATATAGTTAAAGGCGGGACGATCGACCCTGATCTTCTCGTCTGTAAAAGTAAAAGACTTGATGGTGCCTGATTCCGCATAGTTCCTTGAGTAAACAGCCGAACTTCCGGGGATTAGATTTCTTCCAAGACTTTCGTCACCTTTCTTGCAACCGGTGAACAGAAGAGACACTACAATGAAAGCCCAAACAAGGGCGAAAGCTTCAAAATATCGATTTTTCAATTGAATCAACTTTTTATTAAACCGGCGCAAATTATAAAATTTTATTGTAAAAATCGAAATAGGAATCGATGTAACTATCTTTTGGCTGATAGTCGAGATACTGCATTCCTGAAGCCTTTATATGTTTCTCGATGACGGGATTAATCGCTTCACTTCCTTTGATGGCCGCATCCGAATATGCAAGCGCGAGCTTGGTATAATTTTCGAAAGTCGGTTCATTGATGACAGAGATGTCGCTCAGGTTGATACCGTCTTCGGCGATCTTTCTGGCCATCTCCGGGTTGAGTGGATTCACAAAATGATCGTCATAGACTGAATAGACGATGCGGGTATTGGCAAACAGCGGATTGTCCTTGTATGTTTTCTTGACAAAGAGCGGAACCATGCCGGTAAACCATCCATGGCAATGGATGATATCCGGTGACCAGCGAAGTTTGATCACAGTCTCCAAAACGCCTTTGGCAAAGAAAATAGCACGTTCATCGTTATCCTCGAACTCAACATCATTTTCGTCTTTTAACGAATATTTTCTTTGGAAGTAATCTTCATTGTCGATAAAATACACTTGCATTCTGGCTGCCTGGATCGATGCAACCTTGATAATCAGCGGGTGATCGTTGTCATTAATGATCAAATTCATGCCCGATAAACGGATCACTTCATGTAACTGGTTTCTTCTTTCATTGACATTTCCAAAACGCGGCATGAAGGTACGGATCTCTTTCCCCCGTTCCTGTATTCCCTGAGGCAGATATCTTCCAATCTCTGCAATCTCTGATTCAGGCAGATAAGGTGTGATTTCCTGTGAGATAAATAGAACCTTCTTTTTTTCCATTTCTTTAACTTAAAATGTTTTGCAAAAATATATAAAATTTCCGCAACTTTCAACCATTTTCGGGAAGGCAAAAGTTAAACTAAGTGAATAAGAAAGAAGTGACTAAAGTGACTAAAGTGAACTAGAGTGCCTAAAGTACTTTTGGACTCCCGACTTTAGTGGCTTAAACTTTAGGCATTTTAGGCACTTTAAATACTTTAGGCACTTCTTTTTTCCTAACTTTGCATGTTGATTCAGACGACAAAATGAAGCTTTTCAGAACAATAAATGAGTTGCAGCATCTCCTCACTGCCGACAAAAGTGCTGGACTTACCATCGGTTTTGTACCGACCATGGGTGCCTTACACTTGGGCCATCTCTCATTGGTGAACAGGGCCGGAGGGGAAAATGATCGGGTAGTCGTCTCCATTTTCGTCAATCCTACCCAGTTTAACGACCCCAGCGATCTTAGAAACTACCCCAGAACGCTGGATGCAGATATTGCGCTTCTCTCGACTTGCCGGTGTGATTATGTTTTTGCACCTTCGGTAGAAGAGATCTATCCGGTGCCGGATACCCGGAAGTTTGACTTTGGTTCATTGGGGTTGGTCATGGAAGGTCAATTCAGACCGGGTCATTTTAAAGGAGTTGCGCAAGTAGTTAGCAAATTGTTCGACCTGGTCAAACCGGATAAAGCCTATTTCGGACTGAAAGATTTTCAGCAATACGCAATCATAAAAAATATGTGTGCGATGTTGAAACTCCCCATCGGGATTGTGGCTTGTGACATTGTCAGGGAGGCTGACGGACTGGCCATGAGTTCAAGAAATGCACTTCTTACATCCGACCAAAGGGCCATTGCACCACAAATTTACAGTACTTTGCAGAATGCTATGAAAGAGGTCGGCCTTTTTACGCCGGTAGAGGTCAAAAAGCATGTGACCGACAGAATAAATTCATCAGGGCTTCTCAGGGTTGAATACTTTGAAATTGTGGATGAATTAACGCTCGAAGCCATCACATCCTGGGATCAGAAGGGAACAAAGGTGGGCTGTATCGCTGTTTTTGCCGGTAAAGTCCGGTTGATTGACAACATTGTTTTTGATAAATAAATACATTAAAGATGTTTATAGAAGTTTGCAAGTCGAAAATACACAGGGTAACGGTTACCGGAGCCGACCTTCAGTATGTCGGGAGTATTACCATTGATGAGGATTTGATGAATGCCGCCAACCTGCTCGAGAATGAGAAGGTGCAGATTGTCAACATCAACAATGGGGAAAGATTTGATACCTACGTCATTCGCGGGCGAAGGAAATCCGGCGACATCATTCTCAATGGCCCTGCGGCCCGCAAAGTTGTTGTGGGTGATGTGATCATCATCGTCTCCTATGCCTCCATGGATTTTGAGGAGGCAAAAACCTTTGAACCCTGGATTATTTTCCCGGATACCGAAACCAACAGACTGGTATAATAAATTGGCTAAGCTAAAAACATCCTTCGTCTGCCAAAATTGCGGATATGCCTCACCCAAATGGATCGGACATTGCTCCTCCTGCGGTGAGTGGAACAGTTTCCAGGAAGAGGTATCCCTGCCGGCTAAAAGCCAATCCTCTTTTTCAGGTACTGCTACTTCCTCAAGACCTGTTACGCTCAATGAGATAGATCTTTTGGAACTTCCGCGAATAGATACCGGCAATGCCGAGTTCAACAGGGTATTGGGTGGCGGAATGGTGCCCGGCGGACTGATCCTGCTGGGAGGCGAGCCGGGTATTGGAAAATCGACCCTTGTCCTTCAGATTGCGCTGCAGTTGCACCGCAGAAAGGTCCTTTATATCTCGGGAGAAGAGAGTTTGCAACAGTTGAAAATGAGGGCTGAGCGGTTGGATGGAGAGAATCCCACCTGCCTGTTTTTGTGCGAAACAGTTCTGGAATCCATTTTATTACACATAGATAGAGAATCTCCCGACCTTGTGATCATCGACTCCATTCAAACGGTCAGCAGCGAGGCCATTGAGTCGACTGCTGGCAGTGTAACCCAGATCCGGGAGTGCACGATTGCCATCATGAAGCTGGCAAAGTCCAAGAATATCGCCGTGATCCTGATCGGCCATATCAACAAGGAGGGCAGTCTTGCAGGGCCCAAAGTACTGGAGCACATTGTCGATACCGTGTTGCAGTTCGAAGGGGACAGAAACCATCTTTACAGGATTGTCAGATCAGTCAAAAACAGGTTTGGGCCTACTTCTGAACTCGGAATTTATGAGATGCAGCAATCCGGTCTCCGTGAGGTAAGCAATCCGTCGGAGATGCTGCTCTCGTCGCATAACGAAGGACTTAGCGGAACCTCTACTGCTGCTGCCATCGAAGGGATGCGTTCGTTTTTGATTGAGGTTCAGGCGCTGGTGGGTTCCGCTGCATATGGCACACCACAACGTTCGGCAACCGGGTTCGACCTGAGAAGGATGAACATGTTACTGGCTGTTCTTGAGAAGAGGGCCGGATTCAAACTTATGGTCAAAGATGTCTTTCTCAACATTGCGGGAGGATTGAAGGTAGATGATCCGGCCATGGATTTGGCTGTAATTTGTGCCATTCTCTCCTCCAATTTTGATGTTGCCATCGACAAGGGAATAGCCTTTTCCGGTGAGATAGGGTTAACAGGCGAGATAAGGCCCGTTGGCAGGGTAGGGCAACGCATTGCTGAAGCCCAGAAACTGGGATTTAAGGAGATTTACGTCTCGAAATACAACAAGGGAGTAGACTTCTCCCGTTTCGAAATTAAAATCCACCAGATCGAACGTGTGGAGAAACTGGTCAGGACCCTATTCGGGAAAGGATAAAGGATAAAGTAAAAAGGATAAAGTGGCATTCGGACTGAATTGACCAATACCGATTTTAAAGTAAAAGACGCCGCAAATCAACATTGCGGCGTCTTCTACTTTATCCTTTTTACTTTATCCTTTATCCTTTATCCTTTTTCTAGTACTCCCAGAGATCTTGCTCGTAATCGAATATCGATTTTTTGATCCTTTCCGATTCATTCGCGGCATATTCATCGGAAGCATAATCCAGGACGGCACGGTTGTTGTAAGTATTCTCCTCTTTGATGATATAGCCGTCGAATTGTCTGAGTAGGAAGAGGTCATCGAAACTGAAATTTCTTGCACCATTCCGGGTGTTGAGCGACTCATTCTTGGCAAGAAGAGTCCTGATTTCGGGATAGTATACCCAAAAAAGTTTTTTTCTGAGTGTCACTTCCTGATTCACATCTTCATCACGGAAGTAGAGGCGGATGGGGCAAATTCCCCATATGCGAACCTGAAGGGTAGATTTTTGTTTGTCAAAATACCAAATTTCCTTAATGATCAATTGTTTTACCTCTTCGGTATGCATCTCCTGTTGTACTTTAACATCTTCCATTTGCCCGGTTTCGAAATTTCTTCGTTGGACCGTTTTGGTTGCGGAACCAAATTGAGCCTTGACCTGATCATAGCTAACAGGAACGGCAAACTCATTTTCATCGTTGGCAGGAGGATCAAAGGCCGGAAAAGTATTGTCCTTAATCCCTTTCAACAAAAGGTTGATAAGGTTAAGCCGGCCTTGAACTTCCACAGTCGGAAAGTAGAATTGCTGGTTCATCTTCTCGCGCATGTCGATCAACCGCCAAACAGTCTTGGACCAGGTTACATCTGCTTCTCTCACACCAGGCAGCGGTGCCGGTTTGCGTTCGAAGTTGCTCTTCTTCTCGTATAAGCCGGCATTCCTGTTTATAACCAGATTCTCAATATCTTGACCCATCAGGGTACTGAAGGCTGAAGCTCCGGTAAAAAAAATCAATAAGAAAAACAATTTACGTCTCATCGCTTAATTAATTTTAAAACTGATCGCGGATAGGTTCCTTGTCAGGCCGTCTTCACCTTTGGCAACGATGTTGTCGATGTAAAGGCGGCTACCACGGGTCAGTCCATTAAACAAATCTCTTTGTTCCTGGGTAAATCGTGCGCCATTGGCTGGTTTGTCCACAACAAATCCTCCCTTTGAAGTGGATACAACAAAGGAGAGCACCTGAAATTTCATTTCAAAATCAAAGTCGGGAATATCTGCAAATACCCCAGTTTCAACCACCAGTTCACTTTTGGATATCATGCCTGAATTTTTGCCGGCAACCGTTGCTATTGGATTGGGAACACGTTTCACCCTGAACTCAACAGTGCCCATCTGTTTGACCACCTTATCAACAGTTGCACTCACAGTAATATAGGCTTTTTCTGTAAGCTTTTCCGGATAGGCTAAAAATCCGTCTGCCGTCTTTTCAATACGTCCGTTTTTCATGGTAACACTAATATCCCTGGAAGAGAATCCGGGTACGGAAACTGAAACCGGATTGGGCAGGCCAAGGTAGAGGATATTCATCTTGGTCGGGGAAACAGTCATAGAAGGTTTTGCAACCTGGTATTCCTGTTGGAACGGATATTGAACGATTTGTCCGTTGGGATTTTTGAAATTGATTATACCTTTCCAGACAAAGGTCCCTTCCGTCCCGGCATTAGCCTTATACAACCCGGCGTTTTCACCCGGGATAATAGGCAGTTTACTGCCGTTGACAATAATATCCGGTACTGCGGTGGTATCGATGGCTGAGATGAAAACCTTAGCTTCATACACACCCCCTTGAAGGATGTAATTGGATTTCGCGATTACCTGGGCCTTCAGGTTGTTGAATTTGAAGGAGGAGGCATCAATCATTGAGTAGTAATAGCTGATAACATCCGATTCGGTGTTCCGGATATCACTTTGCAATTTTGACATCAACGTAACCACGGCGATCAATGGGTATCCCTGAAATTTGTTGCTCTCCCAGGTAGGTGTACTTCCCTCTGTGCCCTTTGGATCCGAAGTGTCCAGGCTCTTGGTAATGGAGTTAATCAAAGAGGTCTGGCCTGGGTCGATATTGGAAAGCAAAAAGGAGCGATATTCTTCCAATGCTTTTTTCAACAAAGCGCCGTTTCCCTTGGTCATCATCACCTCTTCGGCAAATTGCAGGTCTTCCTTGTTGATAATACTATCGATTCTTCCGTCAGGACCATCGGCTTTTTTGACAATTACCTCCTTGAAATGGGTGATGTATTTGCACAAGGAATCGGTACGCTCTTTGATCTTTAGAACGGTACGATTCAATTCCCCCACTTTTTCAGGATTCTCCTGGGCAGCACTGCTGAAGTTGTTGTATACGCTTAGATTTTTGTTGTTGACGTTTTCTATCGTACCCATTAATCCCTGATCTACTAACGCAAATGCATCCACTACCGATTTGTCGACATTGAGTGCAAGCATTGCCGTTAATACCAGGTACATCAGGCTGATCATTCGTTGCCGGGGCGTTTCCGGACAGTTTTTTACTCCCATAAGGGTTGCGAGTTGATTAGATTAACCTTTTATATTCATAGCGCCCAGCATATTACCATAGACCTGGTTCAATGCTTCCAGGTTCTTGTTCATTCGCTCGGTCAGCTGATGGTATTTCTTAGCCTCTTCCAGGGTTCCATTTACCAATTGTTGTAATCCGGCCTGATCGGTGACACTCTTGGCTGCGGACTCAGTCAGTTTTTTTACATTTTGCAAATGAAGTTCATAGGAGGAGTTCAGGGAGGCCAGACTGGAATTCATCCTGGATATTTCTCCTGAGTAATGTTTTGAATTTTCGCTGAGCGATAAAAAGTCTTTTTGAACGGAATCGGTAAACTCCTTGTAGGAAGAGGACAGTTTCTCGCTGGTGGAAGCCAGTTGCTGATTGATTTTTTTCGTTGAATCGGTGAACGATTCTGCCATCTCTTTGGATGAAGTTGATATCAGCCTTGAGGAGTGCTCGTAGCTGTGAACCAAATCACCCAGGGAGTGTTCAACCGCCTGCGTGGCCTTGTTGTTCACTTCAGAAAAGGTATTCATCGACAGTGAAGCGTTGCCAAGATTGCGCACATACATTTCCGTCGCAAGGGTAGCGCTCGAAATTTCTGAAATGCCTTTGGCAGTATTGGTCAGATCCTGCAAACCTTTTTTAAGTTTGGAGAGCATCTCCGGTGTGATTTCTGCCTTTTCGAGCATTTCATCCAATCCTCCGGTTGCTGATCTGACGGGAAGTTCAAGATCTTCCTCAAATTCAAAATCGGGGCTCAATTGCGGATAGACCTTGGACCATTCCGGGGTTTCAACCATGGGTTCAAAAGCAGAAAGAAAGAAGATCAGTGCTTCGCACGACATACCGATCATCAACATGGTACTGCCGCCGGTCCAGTGCTCCAGTTTGAATAAAGCTCCCAACAGCACGACGGATGCGCCGATGCTGTAGAAGTAATTCATGGTGGACCTCCATTTGTGAGAGTGTGTTAAATCAGTTATTCCCATGAGTATATTTGTTTTTCAGTAAGGGTTAAAATTCATCACCAAATGAGGAACGTACACACCTGAAACCGACATACGATTTTGCGGTATCCTGGTATTCGAAAGTGCGGGTTCCAACCTGAATGTAATAAGCGATATCTTTCCATGAACCTCCTCTGATAACCTTCCGCTTCATGGTTGGCGGATCGTCGGATAGTGCATTGTATTCAAAATTCGGATTCATGTCGTGCATGAAATTGTAGGTGGATTCGTCATAAGCGGTAATGGTCCATTCCGCCACATTCCCTGCCATATCGTACAATCCGTAACCATTTGGCTCATAAGTAGCCACTTTGATGGAAGCCTTTCCACCATCATCGCTGTAGTTGCCACGCATGGGTTTAAAGTTGGCCAGAAAACATCCGGTTTTTGACCGGGTGTAATAACCGCCCCAGGGATACATCGAATTATCCAGTCCACCTCTGGCTGCCAGCTCCCATTCCGCTTCTGTTGGAAGGCGATAATCCTGTACAGCATAATCACCTTTGTTGGAGAGACTCATATTCTTCAAATTCGTACGCCACATGCAAAATGCCTTTGCCTGTTTCCAGCTGACCCCCACCACGGGGTAATCATCAAATCCGGGATGAGAGAAGTACATTTTTGCCCAGGGTTCGTTGAACGCGTAAGTAAAATCGCGGATCCAGACCAGGGTATCCGGGTAGATGTTGACCATATCAGTCATAACAAAGCTTGCCCGATTCTGAATCGGACTAACTTTCCCGTTCAGGTCAACAACACTGCCGTTGTAGGCTTGCTTGGTATAGTCGTAAGAATTTTGGCGACGGGCTGCCTGCTGCAGGTCTACCCAATAATAATTGTAGTTTAACTTCCTGACGTCAAGCTCTTTCTTGCCGAATATCCTTTCGCTTTTGTCATAATAGAGTTGTTCCAGTTCAGGTATGTACTCCGCTTTTCGCCAGTTGAGTTTAACATCCCAATCCAGAACGACAGGATCGATGGGATCGCCCCTTCTGGTAGTCGTTGGTTTAAACTCCGGAAATTTTTGAGACAACACATCCCTGGCGATAGAATCCCGCACCCAATATACGAACTGACGGTACTCGTTGTTGGTAATTTCGGTATCGTCCATCCAAAAGGTGGCCAGGTCAACCGTTCTCGTTGGTGAAGTAGCACCGGTAATGTCCTGGTCGGAAGGCCCCATGTTGAAGCTTCTGCCCGGAATCAATACCATTCCCTGAGGGGTCGGCTCGAGGTATTTGCCTCTTTTCTGTACCCCCACCAATTCACCGTTGCCGGAATTGTGACATCCGGAAACCAGCAGCATGACTGATACGCTGCCATAAGCAAACAATCGTTTTATCGTTCGACTCATATTTTGTGAACCAATTTTTTCCATTCCAAAGTTATAAAAACCTAACACTTTTGGTTTTTTGACCTCTATTTTTATTTATAAGAACAGCGTACGAAACAAAAAGTTCATGAGAACCAGAATTATAACGTGACAAAGCTGAAGTACTCAGGTCGTATGAATAGCCTATTTTTAGTCCGTTAAGCATCTCAAATCCCAGAAATAGTACTGCAGCATCTTTGATCCTGTACCCGATTCCTCCCCAAAATCGCTTATTGTATCGAAGCAACAAATCCAAATCCAGTTGGGAAGTTGTACCAGCTGATTTTAGTAAGAACGATGGTTGAACGAGAAAGCGATCGTCGTTCATTTCAAGGTTATAGCCACCAGTCAAATAATAGTGTCTTTTCAGCGAATAATGGCCTTTCTCCTCGAATGCAAATGAGGGCTGGTTGATGTGTGTTGACGACAGGGCCAGATAATATTTTTTATGCCTGTAAAAAACCCCTGCTCCAAAATCTGCCAAAACCCCATTTACCTCTTGTTTGGGCAGAGATGGATCTGATCCGTCGATCAGATCCCCACCCTGGGAAGCAGACCAGCCCGGACTTAAATTTTTGTTCATCAGGCCGGCAGATATCCCGCATCCCAGCATTCCCTCACCGAGTTGGAAACGATAGGCATAGTTCAAACTGAAAGAGACATTTTTCTCATAGCCAATGGCATCTTTCACTACCGTGAAGCCTAGCCCGTCTGCATTTCCAAGCAATTTAACCGAACCATCCGTCTGAAAAACTGTAGTTACAGGCGCCCCCGGAAACCCAACCCATTGTTGTCTGTTTAAAAGCGTAAGATTGATCTCGCCGGTATTTCCTGCAACTCCAGGATTAATCATCAAGTGGTTAAACATGTGCTGACTAATCTGCGGATCCTGCTGTGCACTCGCGGCGAATGTACATATATTTAATAAAACCCACAAAAATCCGCGAAATTTCATCCGATTGTTATCTTGTTTTTTATTGGCCGGATGGAATACCCACATTCTCGTTTTCGGTTGGTATGATAATTTTCTCATGGGTATTTCATCTGTTTCAATAGCTTTTGTTGAAGGATGACCACCACCTTTCCGGTATTTCATTCTTGCACGCCTGACGGTAATCCTTTTTGGAACAGGGTACCCTAAGCGGGAACAGATCGCAATCCGGTGAAGGAACTTCCATCCACCATCTTTTGGAGACAGGATGCTTCAGAAAGGTGACTGGATCCGGAATTCCTTCAACAGGAACAACGAAATGCAGAAAGTCGATCGCTTCATCCTGAGGTATTTCATCAATTTTCCTGGACTTACCATTCAAATAATACCAGGCAATCTGGGCCGCCATCATGGCCCCATTTCGTTCCGGATCCTTTTCCGGGGAGTAACCAAACAGGGAAAACCAACCGGGATTGGGTGAAATGCCTGCATACCACGCAAGCTGACATGCCTCTTCCCCGGTTAATCCGTTGGGCGAATTTCTAACCTGACCGGGTGCCTCACACAGTTTGAGCGAACTGAAATCAAAACTAACCAAATCCGTTTCACGAAGATATGGCTCCACCTCCTTGATCCCGTTCCGTATTTCACCCAGGGTGAAAAGCATTCCTTTAAATTCTTCAGAAAAGGTCTCTTTACTCTCCGGCGACACGAAGAAGGACTGAACAGCCATTACATTGACGATGGTTTCGCGTGAAAGATTGTTTAGAAATACATCGTCAAGCGTGGTGTCTTTTTGAGAAAGATTGTCGATGCGATCGTCCACAACAGATAAAATGGCTTCATTTTTGTCAATTCCGGCCAGAAGCGGAATCGTGAAACTTTGATTTCCACCCAGGATGAGGATTGGAATTCCCAAAGAGTGTAGCTCCTCGGCAACCATGCGAACCGCAGCCACTGTATCGCTGAACTCCTTACCGGATTTAATATTGCCAAGATCCACGATCCGGAATGGGGCAGAAAACCCGTTAAGTTGATACAATTGCTCCCGAATGGCATCCGGGGAATCTGAAAATGAGGAGGATGAAGTGAAACGGTCGTCTGTGATACCCAAAATAACCAAATCGGGTAAAGCGGAATCATTCCAGGCTGAATTCTTCAAATGCGAACCAAGTTGATCCTTATCTCCTGAGAATTTTTTAACAACCGGTAATGATTTAGCTGGTGTGATAAGCTCTTTTAGCATAAGTCCTGGATTTACCGACAATATAAAAAACTTTCAGCAATATTAGGCCAAAGCAGTTTTTCTACTTTGATTTTTTCTGTTTGGGCTTTTTGAGTTCGGCGTCGATGATCTCTTTACAAAGCGCATAAGTAAGTTGCTCCAACGTAGTATCCTTTTTAAGCTTAAGATTTTGTTTTTTGTAAGAGATGTAAGGCCCCCAGCGACCTTGCAGAATCCTGATTTCCGGATCTTCAGTAAAGGTCTTTAACAAGGAGTTTGATATTTTTTCGCGTCGCTCAAGAATCAATTCTATTGCTCTGTCAATAAGTATTGTATATGGGTCGTCTACACCCTTTTTAAGGGATGCGAAGTTGGAATCATGTTTCACATAGGGACCAAATTTTCCTATTCCAATTGTCACTTTCTTTCCTTCGTATTCTCCCAGGTCCCTTGGAAGATCAAATAGTTTCAACGCCTGTTCGATGGTGATGGTCTCGATACTCTGGCCTTGTTGCAGACTAGCAAAAGCAGGTTTTTCACTGCCATCTTCGGAGGTCTCGCCCAGCTGAATAAAGGGCCCGAACCTGCCAATTTTAGCGGATAAATTCTTGCCGGATACCGGATCTACTCCCAGAATCCTCTCGCCACGCGCCCTTTCGGAATTGGCCAGGGCATCTTCTATCTGGCGATGGAAAGGAAGATAGAAATCGTCGATCATCTTCTGCCACACCAGGCTTCCTTCAGCGATCTCGTCAAATTGTTTCTCAACAGTAGCCGTAAAGTAGAAATCAACGATCGGCTCGAAGTGTTTCATTAAAAAATCATTCACGACGAGACCAATGTCTGTCGGGAAAAGCTTGGACTTTTCGGTGCCGGTAATTTCAGTTTTCTCCTCACGCCGAATGTTCCCTGCTTTCAGCATCAACTGGACAAATGATCGCTCATTGCCTTCCCTGTCTTCTTTGACGACATAATCCCTTTGCTGAATGGTTGTGATCGTTGGGGCATAGGTAGAAGGTCGGCCAATACCCAGCTCTTCCAGTTTTTTCACCAGGCTCGCTTCTGTGTAGCGCGCAGGTTTTTGCGAGAAACGCTGCAGGGCAAGGATCGATTGAGGCACCAGTTTCTGTTTGGAAGCCAGTGGTGGCAGCAAGCCTTTCTCCTCATCCGACTGGTTTTCTTCGTCACTTGACTCCAGATAAACTCCCAGGAAGCCATCAAATTTAAGCACTTCACCAGAGGCCTGAAATCTTTCGGATGTATTTGATATATTAATTGTTACGTTGGTGCGCTCCAGCTCTGCATCTGCCATCTGGGAAGCCAAAGTCCGTTTCCATATCAGGCTGTAAAGTTTCTGCTCCTGTACAGTACCTGCAATCTCTTCCTTGAAGAAACTGGTTGGACGGATGGCTTCGTGGGCCTCCTGTGCCCCTTTGGCATTGGTTTTGTAATGACGGATCTTGACGTATTTTTCTCCGTATGATTCGGTTATTTTCTTTTTTGCACTGTTAATGGCAGTTTGCGACAGATTGGTAGAATCGGTCCGCATGTAGGTAATCTTTCCTGCCTCGTAGAGCCTTTGTGCCACCGACATAGTCAGGGAAACCGGGAATCCCATTTTCCTGCTGGCCTCCTGCTGAAGGGTGGAGGTAGTAAAGGGTGGGGCAGGGGATTTTTTGGCGGGTTTGGTGACGATGTCGCCTATGACAAATTCCGCCTTGCTGCATTTTTGAAGAAACAGCGCAGCATCTTCCTCTTTTTCAAAACGTTCGGAGCATTCAGCTTTTAACAATGTCTCTTTACCTGATTTCTCGGGTACGATAAAGAGTGTGGTAACTTTGAAGTAGGGCACCGATTCAGTATTGGTAATCTCGCGTTCGCGTTCAACAATCAGCCTCACTGCAACCGATTGGACCCGGCCAGCCGAAAGGGATGGTTTCACCTTTTTCCACAATACCGGAGAAATCTCAAAGCCAACCAGACGATCCAGAATCCGGCGCGCCTGTTGTGCATCCACCAGGTCTTTGTTCAAGTGACGGGGATGTGCAATGGCATGATGAATGGCGTCTTTGGTGATTTCGTGAAAGACAATGCGTTTGGTTGTTTTGGGATCCAGTTTCAGTACCTCCATCAAATGCCACGCAATGGCCTCTCCTTCGCGGTCCTCGTCCGAAGCGATCCAGACGGTTTTGGCTGTTTTTGCAAATTTCTTCAATTCAGCTACCACCCTCTTCTTATCTTCAGAAACAATGTAGTTGGGTTGATAGTGATTGTTCAAATCCACACCAAAATCTTTCTTGTCGAGATCCCGTATGTGACCGAAGCTGGATTTAACCAGATAATCCTTGCCTAAAAACTTTTCGATGGTTTTGGCCTTGGCAGGCGACTCGACGATAACCAGATTTTCTTCCATAATGTGAACCTAAATGACCTGTGACTGCTAAAAAACTTTGCAAATTAACGAAAATCAAAACCTAAGTTCCAAGAATTTAACTCATTAAAATTCAAATTTGTCATACATCTCCTTCTGAGGAAATGAAATTCTTACGGTATATCAGATCGTGACCTCCTCATTCTATACAAGTTAAGGAAAATTTTCGACCCCGCAAAATTCTATTAAAATTGAGTAACTGTTTTAATATTTATCTTTTACTGTCAATTCTATATGGAGCGTATTTATGATATCAAGGTGAAGGAATTTGTCTTTTTTACGAATTTGATCGATAATTAGAAACGATCTAAATTGTATATTTGTTGCCGTGTAATTTGTTTAGCAAAGCACCATCCTCTATTTTTGATTTTTGGTAAGATATTAAAATAGCAACATTCTTCAATATTAATTAATACAAGTTTTTATGAGCAGTTTCATGAGCGCCTCAATAGGGCGTAAATTTTTCATGAGTATCACAGGGCTCTTCCTGATCTCATTTCTCGTCATTCATCTCACTTTGAACCTGTTTCTGACTTTCGATGATTCCGGGGTACTTTTTAACCTGGCTGCCCATTTTATGGCTACCAATCCTTTCATCAGAATTATGGAGCCTTTGTTGGCTATTGGTTTTGTTGTTCATATTATATGGTCAGTTTGGATTACGCTGGAAAACATGAGGGCCCGGCCGCAAAAATATGAGTACGGCGACCAGCAACTGAGTTGGTGGGCCCCTTCAAAAAACATGTTTATCCTGGGAAGTATGGTCCTGATTTTCCTGGTTATCCATCTGTCTAATTTTTATATAAAGATGAAGTTTACAGGGGATCCGCTGTTGAACAATGTAAATATAGGTGGTACTGAGATGCACAACGCCTACGCATTGGTGAGCAGCCTGTTTCTGAACCGGGGATATGACCTGTTGTACATTGCCGGAGGTATTCTGGTTGGTCTTCATATCTCGCATGGCTTCTGGAGCGCTTTCCAAACCATAGGATTCAGCAACCAGGTCTGGCTGAAAAGGCTGAAAACGGTAGCCATCACGGTAGGGATTATCTTCGCCGTTGGATTCTCCTATATCCCAATTTACTTCATGATTAAATTCTAAACCGAACTTCAAAGCTTCAAAGATATGAGCACACTGAATTCAAAAATACCTGCCGGACCGATTTCCGAAAAATGGTCAAGCCACAAGGAAAAGATTAAAGTTGTAAGTCCGGCGAACAAGCGCAAACTCGATGTAATCGTTGTAGGTACCGGTCTGGCCGGCGCATCTGCAACTGCCTCACTGGCCGAACTTGGTTATAATGTGACTGCTTTCTGTTACCAGGATAGTCCCAGAAGGGCGCATTCTATTGCTGCCCAAGGCGGTATCAATGCGGCAAAGAACTATCAGAATGACAATGATTCTGTTTATCGTCTTTTCTACGACACCATCAAAGGGGGCGACTACCGTGCCCGCGAAGCCAACGTTCACCGTTTGGCAGAGGTTTCACCAAACATCATCGACCAATGTGTCGCACAAGGCGTTCCATTCGCACGCGAATATGGCGGCACCCTCTCGAACCGCTCTTTCGGCGGGGTATTGGTGAGCCGTACTTTCTACGCACGCGGTCAGACAGGTCAGCAGCTGTTGCTGGGAGCCTACTCCGCACTCAACCGTCAGATCAATGAGGGTACAGTAAAAATGCATACCCGCCACGAAATGCTTGACCTGGTTGTCATTGATGGGAAAGCGCGTGGCATCATTGCCCGCGACATGGTAACAGGAGAGGTGAAACGATTTGGTGCACATGCTGTGGTGTTGGCAACCGGAGGTTACGCGAACGTTTTCTTCCTATCTACAAACGCCATGGGCTGCAATGCATCTGCTTCCTGGGTCGCCTATAAAAAAGGGGCATTCTTCGCCAATCCCTGTTACGTACAGATACATCCCACCTGCATTCCGGTACACGGATCACAACAGTCCAAGCTGACACTTATGTCGGAGTCGCTTCGCAACGACGGACGTGTTTGGGTACCAAAAAAGGCCGAAGATGCTGCCAAATTGAGAAAAGGTGAGATCAAACCGAACGATATTGCCGATGAAGACCGCGACTTCTACCTCGAGCGCAGGTACCCGTCGTATGGAAACCTTGTACCGCGCGATGTCGCCTCAAGGGCAGCCAAAGAGCGCTGCGATGCAGGTTTTGGCGTCAACAAGGAGGGAATGGCGGTATTTCTTGATTTTAGTTATGCCATCAAAAGGCTGGGACAAGAAACTATTGCCAAAAGGTATGGCAATCTTTTCCAGATGTATGAAAAGATTACCGATGTTAATCCGTACAAAGAACCGATGCAGATTTATCCTGCTATCCATTATGCCATGGGTGGAACCTGGGTCGATTACAATCTTATGACCACCATTCCGGGTCTTTATTCTTTGGGCGAGGCCAATTTCTCCGACCATGGTGCCAACCGTTTGGGTGCTTCGGCGCTGATGCAGGGTCTGGCCGACGGATATTTCGTATTGCCTTATACCATAGGTGATTATCTTGGTAATGAAATCATGGTGCCCAAGATTAATACCAATCTGCCGGAGTTTGAGGCAGCAGAAAAGGCCGTAACAACAAGACTTGAGAAACTGTTCAACATCAAGGGCAAAACTCCTGCCGATCACTTCCATAAAAAGCTGGGTTCCATCTTGTGGGATTATGTCGGGATGTCCCGCAATGAAGCAGGATTGAAAAAAGCCATCGAAGAGATCAGAAAACTTCGCAAAGAGTTTTATGCAGATTTATTGGTGCCGGGAGAGCTTAAAAATGTTAATCCTGAACTTGAAAAAGCAGGTCGTGTGGCGGATTTCCTCGAATTTGGCGAATTGCTGGCAAGGGATGCCCTCAACCGCAAAGAGTCTTGCGGAGGGCACTTCCGCGAAGAGTCGGCTACCGATGAGGGGGAAGCCAAACGTGATGACGGGAATTTTGCCTACGTGGCTGCCTGGGAATTCAAAGGTGTGGATGAGGAACCTGCCCTTCACAAAGAAGACCTAGTCTTCGAGACCATTCAGTTAACCCAAAGGAGTTATAAATAATTGCAGAAAAAAATCTATCAAAATGGCTGATATTATTCTCAATAAAATATATGTAAAGGTCTGGAGACAAAATAGTCCAAAGGCCAAAGGACGTTTCGAAACTTATCAGGTTGAGAACGTGTCGCAGGGATCCTCTTTTCTGGAGATGATCGATATTCTGAACGACAAGCTCATACTGGAAGGGAAAGACCCAATCGCATTTGACCACGATTGCCGTGAAGGAATCTGCGGGATGTGTTCCATGTACATCAACGGACATGCTCACGGTCCGGATACGGAAGTGACCACATGCCAGCTTCACATGCGCAAATTCCATGAAGGCCAGACCATCGTTGTGGAGCCTTGGCGTGCGGCAGCTTTCCCGGTGATCAAAGATGTTATGGTCGATCGCACAGCATTCGAAAAAATACAGCAGACAGGAGGTTATGTGTCGGTGAATACCGGTGGTGTACCTGATGGGAATGTCATCCTGATAGGACAAGATGATGCCGAAGAGGCCATGGATGCTGCGGCCTGCATCGGTTGCGGCGCTTGCGTGGCAACCTGTAAGAACTCTTCTGCCATGTTGTTTGTCGCTGCAAAGGTCTCTCAGTTTGCAAAATTGCCACAAGGGAAAGTGGAGGCCAAAAAACGGGCCAAAGCCATGGTGGCAAAAATGGACGAACTTGGCTTCGGTAGTTGTACCAATACCGGAGGATGTGAACTGGCATGCCCCAAAAGCATTTCGATCGCCCATATCGCCCGTCTAAACCGGGAGTATCTGACTGCCAAACTATCTGATTAACGAAAAGGTTTAAAAAAAGTTTGAAAAGTTTTAAATATTGTTTGAAGGGTTTGCCCTTCGGCTACGCTCAGGGACCGTTTGTCTTTTGTTTTTTT
>CAYHQN010000071.1:0-22031 GCA_964358545.1 uncultured Tangfeifania sp.
GCTGATATAGATAGATATTATAAGTAAAAATCATTTTAGTAAAGTAGAATTAATGGCCAAATGGAATACCCATATTATCATTTTCGGTTGGTGTGAAAATTTCCTCATGGGTATTTCATCCTATTATCTCAATCTTAATTGGAATATCTGTTTTTCGTATCGGCAACAGCTTTACCCCCTGTCACAGGTCTTGGATGGATTTGATGGAGCAGTTCTTCCATTTTTTTCACCACTTTTGTATGTTTTTTATCAGCAGCCAGGTTATGTAGTTCTTGTGGGTCTTTTAATTCATCGTATAATTCCGTCCCCATTTTCCCAAAATCCCATTCGGTATATCGCCATTGTTCCGTGCGGATTGTATGGCCCGGAACCTTTCCCCGCTGTACCTGGGTATAAGCCGGGTGTTTCCATTCTGCGTCAGGATTTTGAAGTAGAGGGGACAAACTATACCCTTGAAGATCCGCAGGGGGCGTTAAACCTGTAAGCTCGGCCAAAGTTGGATAAATGTCCACAAACTCTACTGTCCGGTGACTAACCTTCCCTGCCGATTTAGCTCCCGGGATAGCTATGATCAAAGGACTTTTGGATGCTTCTTCGAAAAGGCTTTGCTTGAACCAAAGGCCATGCTCGCCGAGCTGATACCCGTGGTCGCTCCAAAACACGATAATGGTGTTATCGCTTAATCCAAGGGAATTAACGGCATCCAGCAACCGCCCGACCTGGGCATCGACGAATGAGATAGCCGCATAATAAGCCAGTTTGCACTCCCTTGCTTGTTCGGTGTTAAGGCCAAAATAGGGCCACGGTTTGGTAGAAGCTAAAGCCAACTCCGGATAATTATTCCTGGTTCCATCGTTAATGGGAGGAAGCTTCATCTGTCCCATATTGTACAAATCAAAATATTTACTTGGTGTAATCCATGGACAATGAGGTTTGTAAAAACCCGCCGCGATAAAAAACGGTTTGTCTTTATGTTTTTTCAGTAATTTAATGGCTTCATCAACCACTTTGCCATCTGTATGCTCCGCGTCAGTTCCTTTCTTGTCCGAATAATAGGCCATGGATGCCCCAAGGCCTTTATGGGAAGGGGTGTAATTGACCACATCCAATTCGAGCGAGGTTTTATCCAACCCGGCCGGGTTAATCCGTTCCATCCAGGATACTTTATCATCCAACCCATTTGTACCAATATCACCTGGATTGCCATAATGAAACACCTTGCCTACCCTGGCCACATAATATCCATTCTTCATGAACATTTGCGGAAGGGTTACTACATCCGGAAGGCCCTGCCTGAAATGATACTGCAAATCAAATACCTTGGTAGAATCAGGGCGCAAACCAGTGAGAATAGATGACCGGCTGGGGCTGCACAAGGGAAATTGAACATACGCGTTCGCGAATGCCACCCCCTGCGATGCCAACCGGTCGATGTTCGGGGATTTCACCAGCGGACTGCCAAAACAACCTAAATCATTGTTCATGTCATCGGCAGAAATGAATAGAACATTCATTTTCCCCTGTGAATAAACAGGGCTCCAGGCAGTTGCAAGCGCCAAAGGAACCATGATACTTTTCAGAATAGAATTTTTTATCATAATTTGTTTTTAACGAATATCTGTTTTATTTTAAAATTTCTTTCGTATCGTGAAGCGCAAATGCCTAAGTGCCTGCCTATTGTCTTTATACCCAGTCTTTCACCGGTAAATTGATTTATGCCAGTGTAATTTCAACGGATATCAACTTTGAGCCGGCTCCGAAAGATCCAAATAATCCCAAAAACCCGAAGTGGATTTTTAGTGCCCGTTAATTATAACTTTTTCTTGGCCAAAATTTAACCGGATTGCCGGTGGTGTCTTTATACTCTTCCCGAAGTTTAGTTAACTGGGGCAAAAGGTCTTTAAACACATCTTCATACCCCGGTTTTACTTCCATCCCTTCCATAATAAAAAGGTTCTCCATTTCATCAGGGTCTTTTTGCAGGTCGAAAAGTTCCCATTCATTTATAGTGTAATAGTAAATCAGCTTATATCGATCCGTACGAATGCCATAGCTAGGCATAGCCCAATGGGGCGGTCCAAATTCATAATAGTGGAAATACATGGATTTACGCCAGTCTTCCGGCACATTCCCCTTAAAGATTGGAAAAAGGCTCCTGCCCTGCATTTCCTTCGGAATACTTATATTGGCCATATCTAAGATCGTCGGGGCGTTATCAATACTTTCCACCATTGCATCACTAACACTGCCTGGCTTTATTACCCCCGGATAGCGTACCAGCCAAGGCACCCTAAGCGCTTCTTCATACATGAACCGCTTATCAAACCAACCATGCTCACCAAGGTAAAATCCATGGTCTCCCGTAAACACCACTATGGTATTCTTGGCTAATCCGGATTTATCCAGGTAATCCAGTAACCTGCCAATATTATCATCCTGGGCTTTTAAAGTACCCAAAAAGTGTCTCATCAATTGCTGATAGTTCCATTGCTTGCGCTGACGGGCGGTAAGGTCCTTGGGAGGGTTGAAGTCCAACATATCACCTATTCGTTGATGTGCTTCGCGGGCTGCCGCAGAACGGGAATGATAATCGTCCCAAAAAGTGCCGGGTTCCGGAATACGTACATTATCATAAATGTGCTCGTATTTATGCGGTGGGTCAAAAGGACGGTGAACGCTAAAATATTGTACCATCATAATAAAAGGCCCATCTTTCATTTCTTTAATCCCTTTTATAGCCAGATCCGTCATATTATCAGTAATATAGCCAGGATAACTTTTTTTCTCAATCTCTTTGCTCCCAAGGCTGGGGTTTTGTAAATAACCATCGGGGGCATAATATGGTCCGCCTGCCCCATTCTTGAAAACAAAATAATCGAATCCTGCTATTCCGGGATTTGAGGCGGTACCATCTTTATTCACCAAATGCCATTTACCCACAGTTCCGGTTTTATACCCATTTTTTTGCAATATTTTAGCAACCGTTTCCTGGTTAGGATCAAAATTACTTTTGTCCCCGCCATTAGACAGCATTCCATTGAGGTGGTTATATTTTCCTGTCAGCAATGTGGCCCTGCTAGGTGCGCAAAGTGGATTGTTACAAAAAGAATTACTGAACAACATTCCTTCCCTTGCAATACGGTCTATATTCGGCGTCTGAATTAATGTGCTGCCATAACAACTTAATACTTTAAGGGGAACCCCTTCAGTTGTGATCCATAAGATGTTGGGCTTGCTGTTTTCTTTCCTCAAATTATTGATGCTTGAGAAAGGTTTCGTCCCTGGCCCCGAAGCGTTTTGTGCCGAAGCGTTTGGAACAGTTGATGTAGCAAAAAGAAGGCCCAAAGACAATCGGCCTAATCTTTTTAATGCTATTTTTCTGGAAATTGACAACTTTTCAGTATCCATAATTTTTTTGTTTTAAATTTACTCTTTTATACTAATTTTCGTCTTCCTTTTTCCGCTTTTATTTGCTTTTTTCGCTCTCTCAGATGGCCGAATATTTTGATTAGTAGGATTAATTCTCCGGGATACGTCCTGGCTCTCTCCTGTTTTTGCCCGGCATTTGCTGAATGTCATCGCCTAAATCAAGACGGGCTTCATCGGCCAGCTTTTTCAGCTCAGCAACAACTTCAGGGTAATATTCCTTTACATCGTACCTTTCGCCCGGATCACGCCGAAGATCGTACAAGCCTTCTTCAAAAGGAAAATTTCCATTTGTTTTCCCCGGGAACCCATCTACTCCGGGTTTAAACCCGATGTAGGTCTGTCCGGGATGGGCAAAAACCAGTTTCCAGGTACCTTCCCTGACTGCTTCCAAACTGTTCTTCCGGTAATAATACAAGAATGTTTCGCGTGGATTGGCGTTTTCGTCACCGAGTAATAACGGTAGAATATTCACCCCATCGATCTTTTTCCCCGGAAGCGGTGAGTTGGTAATTGCAGCAAGCGTGGGCAGGATGTCGATAGTTGATGCCAGTTTATTGCAGATTGTACCTGCAGCAATGTGTCCCGGCCATCTCATCAGACAAGGTTCGCGCTGACCGCCTTCGAAACTATTTCCCTTGCCCTCGCGCAACCCTCCTGTTGATCCGGCGTGGTTGCCAAAATTCAGCCAGGGGCCGTTGTCCGAAGTAAAAATAACCAGCGTATTCTTTTCAAGGCCATTTTTTTCAAGCGCTTTCATAATTTCACCCACCGACCAGTCGATCTCCATCATCACATCACCAAACAAACCCTGTTCGCTTTTGCCTTTAAACTTGGCTGAAACAGCCAGCGGTATGTGCGTCATGGAATGTGCCAGGTATAGAAAAAACGGATTGCTTTTATTCTCAGAAATAAAACTAACAGCCCTTTCAGTATAAATTGTAGTCAGTTCCGATTGGTCGTCAAGCGTTTTAATTTCCCTGATTTTTTCATTGCCGTCAATTAGCGGAAGTGCCGGATACTTGGCTTTGTTCGAGTTTTCGGCCGCAGGTTTTCCATCAAAGTTCACCGGCCACATGTCGTTCGAATATGGCAAGCCAAGATATTCGTCAAAACCTTGCTGCAAAGGCAAAAACTGGCGCTGATACCCCAAATGCCATTTCCCGATGGCCCCGGTTTTGTAATGGCTCTTTTTCAGAACTTCGGCAATGGTTTCTTCCGAAGGGTTTAAGCCAATTTTTGCATCAGGCATCAAAGCCCCTGAAATACCTACCCGGTTTGGGTAACACCCTGTCATAATTCCGGCACGCGAAGCGCTGCAAACCGCCTGGGCCGAAAGAAAACTGGTAAAACGAATGCCTTGGGCAGCCATCCGGTCGAGGTTGGGAGTCTTATACAACGAAGCGCCATAACAACTTAAATCACCATATCCCATATCATCCATAAAAATGAGAACAATGTTGGGATTTTGTGGCTTTTCAGCCGGGAAACTATATAACGGAAATGATGCGGCTGCAATTCCTGTTAAAAGCGATTGTTTCAATAAGTGTTTCATCGTAGAGTATATTTTTTATTGTCAACATTAAAAAAGTAGTTTTTTCAAATTTGGCCTGCATTATTTCCTTTCGATAATCCAGGGGCTCTCTTTTTCAGCCTTATTTTTGTTTTATTCCCCATTTTTTCAATAGCCATTCTGTCATAAGGATGCTATAACTTGCAAGTCCTTTAGCAGAAGGATCCTTTTCTTTAAATAATTGTTGAACAGCTGCTTTCAGTTCAGGACTATTATCATTTACAGCATCGATGCTGTTCAGTGCAAAGTTCCTGTCATTCATATCATAATTTTTTGTGTCTTGTAAAATACGGGTATAAATTTCCCTTGCCAGTTCTTTCTCCCCCAGACCATAAAGTGCTTCAGCTACCAGAGTTGCCACCGCCCCTGACTTATCCGTTGATGCTTCCTTTAGCGCAGGAATGGCCGGTTTGGCATCTTTTTTAAGGATCAGTAACCCTGTTGCCCCCCAGTAGCGAATAGCACTGTTATTATTCTTTAAATATTGAATAAAAGTATTGAGGTTACTTTTCCCGCCCAATGTTGCCAGATCTGCTGCTTTCATTAGTTTGTCAAACGGGCATACCGTTGAACGCATATAGTCATACATGGATTTTTCCCCTGCGAAATTCTTATATTCTGATTCCGGGACCAGGCCTACATCCCGTATTTTTCCCATCCAGTCCGTTTCAGCTTTACGCATTCTTTCCAGCACAGCTGTATATGCCGGGTCTGGGGCCAGATTTTTGATTTCCCATGGATCATTTTCTGAATCGTAAAGTTCTTCTACGGATTTTGTATGGAAGTATAAGCTTTGTAACGCGTTAGTCTTCCCTTCGTTAAAAGCATTCTCCCAGGATTGCGCTGAGGGGGTCTTAAACAGATAATTTACATGCTGCATGGTAATACGGAATGGCATATAGTTCCTAATGTAACGGTACTCCTTGTCCCTCACGGCCCGTACCAGATCATACCGTTCGTCCATGCGCTGACGGGACATAAAAGTATATTCCGGGTTCTTTGTTTTTTGTTTGCCCAAAAACGCATCCCCCTGCATATAATCTGGGATGGGGACACCTGCTATGCTTAATAAAGTAGGGGCAAGATCGGCAAAGTTGATCAAGCGGTCTACTTTTTGTCCTGGTTTCTTTGCAGGAAACAGGTATTTGTATTTTTCAGGGATCCGGATGATAAAGGGAACCTTCGTACCCGTTTCATATACAAAACGCTTGCTGCGTGCCAACACACCACCATTGTCGCCGTAATACATGACTATGGTGTTATCTGCCTCCCCACTTTGAGCAAGTTCTTTGAGCAACGCCCCAACCTCACCATCCATATCCTCAATTTTGTCATAGTATTGCGCCCAGTCGTGCCGCATTTCAGGTGTATCTGGATGATAAGGTGGTAAAGTAACTTTTATAGGATCGTGCCGCAACTTTTCAGTTGGCGTTTGCTTGTGGATACGGCTTTCATGACTTGTTTCGATGTTGAATACGGCAAAAAATGGTTTTCCTTTAGGTCTGTTACTGTAATGTGCCTTATTGCTACTTTCATCCCAAATTTCTGATGGAATGATACCAGAAGTATTATAATCTGTTTTGGCATTGTTGGTACAATAGTAGCCAGCCTGACGTAAGTACTCCGGATAGGTATGCACATCCGCTGATTTTGGATAGGTACTTCTCATGTTTTCGTTGCCATTCGAAGAGGCATAAACCCCGGTAATGATTGTATTCCTTGAAGGGGCACAAACTGCGTTGGTACAATAGGCGTGTGTGTATAAAAAGCCCTGACCGGCCAACTTGTCAATATTCGGGGTTGTGGAAAATGAGTTACCATAACAACCGGTGAAATACGCACTGTTGTCCTCGCTGACTATCCAGAGAATATTCGGTTTTGCAACCGGATTTTGCTGGGCGCAACCTTGAAACGAAGTTGCCAACAGAGAAAGCGCAACGTAATTAATTGACTTCATGATAATTATAATTGTTAAGTATGATACCCAATTATTGTATTCTTCGAAAAACCAACATACGAAGGTTCATTGCCTCGAAATGAGAAATTTGATCAGCTTAAATATCCACTGTGGTCGTGCCTTTGACTCCTTTCATTCCTGTATTCCAACGGTGTTCGTTTGGTCCATTATCTAATAGATAAATGATATTTCGGTGGCATTCTGGGTTATTTTTATTTTATTAAATTTCTACTATAACCACGTTCCACTACTTCTCTCAGCAATTCTGACAGATCTTTCACTATTTCTTTTTTACGCAAAAACAAATTATTACTTTCGAGTGAATCTTCTGCCATGTTATACAACTGTCCTGCAGGCCCATTTTTTACAGGCAAAAGCCCGGATGGATAAGTGAACCCTCCTGAGCCAATACAATCAATATATTTCCAGGAACCTTTTTTTATTGCCAATTTCCCAGCCGAAGACAAATAAATAAGATAGTCCCGTGTCGGTGTTTGTAGGTTTCCATTCAGTACATTCATAAAACTAAAACTATCTTCCGCCTCATTATTTTTCAGTTGTTGACCTGTAATATCCGCCAAAGTCGCAAAAACATCTATTAAACCTACTGTTTCGCGGTATGTACCATTCTGTTTAATCTTTGCAGGCCATTTCACAAAAAGAGGGATATGATGTCCTCCGTCCCAGGCATCTCCTTTCTGTCCTCTCCTGCCCCAATTACTTTGATGTCCATATTGCAGAATATCTTCTATTGCCCAAGGCGCACCATTATCACTGGAAAAAATCACAATCGTATTTTTATCAATGCCAAGTTCTTTTAGTTTAACAGTTACGCGACTTACCACATTGTCTACCTGAGCTATAAAATCCCCATAGGTACCTAGCTCTGTTGTACCTGCAAATTGGGAATCAGGCATCCAGGGAGTATGGGGCCCTGTTAGAGGTAAATACAATAGAAATGGTTTTTTATTTTTCCCTTCACGCTCAATAAATGAAATACCTTCGGTTGCAATCTCATCAAAACAATTTTCCACTTTAAAAGATTTCGACATTTCACCGTTACGCCACCAGACACCGCGATCCCAATAGACATCATTGTCGCTGGTATGTTTTCTGTCCCAGGCATAAATAGTTCTATCCAACGCATGCGGATAAACATCTGCTGTTAAAACTATATTTGGATCAATTACTTTTCCATTCCTCACAAAAGTATACGGTGGCATATCCAAAGAAGCTGGTAGAATAAAAGAATAATCAAATCCTAATTCATTTGGGCCACCCGTTACAGAGGAGCTAAAGTCTGTATTGGTGTATCCCAATACTTTCAAATTCTCAATTTGTGGTTTAGACATATCTTTACGCCCCCAGTTCAAGCCAAGATGCCATTTCCCGATACAAGCGGTAGTATAGCCGGACTTTTGCATTAAGGTTCCAATCGTTTCCCTTCCCCGCTCGATCAGAGGAGCTAAATATCCCCAATAAGAAGCCTTTTTAGGGACCCTGAAAAAATAACGTCCGGTAAGCAAGCTATATCGGGAAGGGGTGCACACAGCACCCCCCGAATGGGCATCAGTAAAACGGATTCCTTCTTTAGCCAATTTGTCAATAGCTGGTGTTGATGTCCTTGCAAATGAATTATTTAAAGAAACATCCCCGTATCCCATATCGTCTGCCAGGATGATAACCACATTGGGCTTTCCCCCGGAAAGTTTTAATTGATTATCGCTGGCTACTGATGATCCTGCGTTTAATGACAATACTGCCAGACCAGTAGCCATATTTCTAATTGAATACAATTTTCCCATATTATTTGTGTATTGGACCTACATCCCTAATATACTTATTTTATAAGTATTTAATTCATTGGTTTATTTCATCGAAATGCGTCCGGGTTCTCTGCGATTTTTGCCCGGCATTTGCTGAATATCGTCACCCAGATCAATCCGTGCTTCGTCGGCCAGCTTCTTCAATTCGGCAACCACTTCCGGGTAATATTCCTTCACATCGTACCTTTCGCCCGGATCGCGACGTAGATCGTACAAGCCTTCTTCAAATTTAAAGTTTCCATTGATCGGGCCGGGAAAACCGTCAAACCCGGGTTTGAACCCTATATAGGTACGTCCGGGATGGGCAAAAACCAGTTTCCAGGTTCCTTTCCGAACTGCTTCCAGACTGTTTTTCCGGTAATAGTATAAGAATGTTTCGCGTGGATTGGCGTTTTCGTCACCGAGTAATAAAGGTAGAATATTCACCCCGTCAATCTTTTTTTCCGGAAGCGGTGAGTTGGTAATTGCTGCAAGCGTGGGCAGGATGTCGATAGTTGATGCCAGTTTATTGCAGATTGTACCTGCAGCAATGTGTCCCGGCCATCTCATCAGACAAGGTTCGCGCTGACCGCCTTCGAAACTATTTCCCTTGCCCTCGCGCAACCCTCCTGTTGATCCGGCGTGGTTGCCAAAATTCAGCCAGGGGCCGTTGTCCGAAGTAAAAATAACCAGCGTATTCTTTTCAAGGCCATTTTTTTCAAGCGCTTTCATAATTTCACCCACCGACCAGTCGATCTCCATCATCACATCACCAAACAAACCCTGTTTACTTTTCCCTTTAAACTTAGCTGAAACTGCCAGCGGAACATGTGTCATTGAATGTGCCAGATATAAAAAGAAAGGGTCATTTTTATTCCTGTTAATAAAATCAATAGCATATTCAGTATATAAAGTTGTGAGTTGTGACTGATCCTCAAGTGTTTCTATCATTCTTATTTTTTCATTTCCCCTGATTAGTGGAAGTGGAGGATAATTGCCGGGACGTTGGTGATTCTCCAGTGTCTCCGGTGTCCCGTCATAATTGACCGGCCACATATCATTAGAGTATGGAAGCCCAAAATATTCCTGAAAGCCATTTTGTAAAGGCAAAAATTGATGATGATCACCAAGATGCCATTTCCCGACGATAGCATTTTTGTAACCTTTGGATGAAAGCAATTCCGGGATTAGTTCCTCCCCTGCATTAATACCGATACTAGAATTTGGCCCCAGGGCACCCGAAAAACCCACCCTGTTTGGATAACAACCAGTTAAAATTCCGGCACGCGAAGCACTACAGACCGCCTGGGCAGATAGGAAATTGGTAAATCGAATGCCCTGGGCAGCCATCCGGTCGAGATTAGGCGTTTTGTACAGACTTGCCCCATAGCAACTTAAATCACCATATCCCAGATCATCCATGAAAATGAGAACGATGTTGGGATTATTCTGAGCAACTACTGGAATTGTTATCAGTCCGGCCAAGGACATCCCTATTACAGGAATAACTTTATTTAGCGTCATAACGTTTTTCATGAATGTATAATTTGTTTTTTGAATGTCACAGGTCATGGCATATATCAATCAATTAATAGGTTACCATCCGGTATTTTGTTTCAGATTTGAATTTAAGTCAATTTCTTTCTTTGGAATTGGCCACAAATAGTGTTTTGAAGCGTCAAATACCTTTAAAAATCCATCTAACTTAATAGTAACGTATGCTCCAGAAGTATTTTTATAAGTCATCCCTTCAACGAATCCCGGAATTTCAGTTCCTGCTGTTTTCCATCTTCTTAAATCAAACAAACGCAATCCTTCGAACGCAAGTTCTACCTTCCTTTCATTTCTCACAATAACTCTTAACTCGGTTTTGGACAAGCCCGAAGCAATTACAGGAAGTTTCACATCATTACGTCCTTGTCTTATTGAATTTATTGCATCATAAACGCTTTGGTCGATTTGGTCGCTTTCAATCTTCCCTTCGGCATAAGTCAGCAATATTTCGGCATACCTGATTAAAATAATGTTTATCCCGCAATTTGAAATGTTGGCCAGATCATCAGCATTAACATACTTTTTAATATTAAATCCTAAAACTGTTGCAAGATAGGTACTTCCAACCTCATCAAGGGTTTTACTTCCAGGTGTAGGATCATAAATCTTGCCATCAGACAGTTTTGATCCTTTGACAAAAACAGAGAATTTTAGCCGTGGGTCGCGATTATCGTAAGGTTTGTCTTTATCATAACCACTGGTCGGGTCGGAAATACTTTTCCCATTGGACATAGTATAGCTATCAATCATCTTTTTTGTAGGCACAAAAGTGCTATTGGCATTTTTCTGACTGTATGGCCCCAAATACTGAAAAGCGTTGTTACTGTATATATCTTTGATAAACTGTTTGTCAAGTATGATTTCAGCATTGTTTTCAGCAACAGTACTGAAAAGATCTTCGTACTTTGGGTATAAGCTGTATTTGTTTAAATCCATAACACTTTTAGCTACAGTTGCCGCTTCCGACCATTTGTTCTGATACAGTAAAGCTCTTGCTTTTAACGCAAGCGCAGCCCCTTTGGTTATTCTTCCTTTTTCAGTCTGGGTCAAAGGCAATACCGAAGCACACACATCTAGTTCGGAGTTTATAAATTTCCAAATTTCGGCGGTTGTATTCCTGGTAACGCTTTGTCCTTCTGAAACAGTGGCAATGGTTTTTGTTACCAGCGGAACATCACCCCAAAGCATCACTAGTTTTAAATACAGATATGCACGAATTACACGCACTTCGCTTTTTAAATTGCCGATCAGGATTGTATTGGTAGTTGACACCTGATCTACATTCTCAAGAAAGTTATTAGCCGCACGGATACCTTTGTACATTAGACCCCACTGATTATAAACTTTTGGCGTATTAGAATTAAAATCACCGCGTTCCATTGTTCCGTTATCATAAAACGGAACGTTTGAATGCAAGATATCAGTTAATCCGTCATAATCAACAACGGTTATACCATCAAGATAACGGTAAACAGAATTTGCTGCATAGATGGCATCCTTCTCTGTTTTCCAGTAAATATCAGTCGAGATACGGTCGGTTGGTACTGTTTTCAATAAATTCTCTTTGCAAGCAGAAAAAATTAAAACTAAAAATACCACTGTCGTGAAATATAATACGTTTTTCATGTTCTGTCAGTTAAAATTGAAAATTAAATCCAAAAGAATAAACGGTAGTCTGTGGATAATATCCAGCACGTCCTGAAGGAAATTCCGGATCAAGGTTCCATTCATTTAGTTTTGAGAAGGTCAATAAATTTGTAGCACTTAATGTAAACCTTGCACTTTTCAGAAACGTTTTTGCCAAAATGCTTTTGGGGACATTATAGCCTAATTGTAATGTTTTTAGCCTTAAATATGATCCGTCATAAATCAACAGTTCAGATGACTGGACATTATTAAGTGAAAATTTTGTAGGGCGTGGAAACCTTGCATTAGGATTATCAACTGTCCAAACATTGTTAGTGTAAATTACATGGGTAAAACCTTCTTGATTGCCCATTTCTGATAGAGCACCTGACAACCTTACTGCCACGTCAGCGGCTCCCTGCCATTGCCAGAAAAACTCAAAATTCTTATACCTCAGGCTTGAAGTTAGGCCAAATGTATAATTAGGAAAAGAATTCCCCAGGTAGGTCATATCGTCCGGGGTTATTTTCCCGTCTTTGTTTCTATCAACATACTTGGTGTCGCCAGGTTTGGTGTTGGAAAATAATGTAGGATAACCAGCTACTTCTTCAGCAGTCTGAAAAAAACCATCGACCAAATACCCCCAATTGGCATCTATTGGTAAACCTTCAGCCCTTATTGTCATAGGATCAACACTACTGGTAGTAATATACGGACCAGTTCCTTCCAGACTGATTACTTCGTTTTTATTGTATGCAACATTTCCTGAAATATCCCAATTCAGCTCTTTGCTCTTACCTTTGTAACCAATCATCAACTCCACCCCTTTATTTTCTATCACGCCAGCGTTTTGTTTCGGGGCATTCAACCCAATTACTCCAGGTATTGGTAGAGACAGTAAAATGCCATTAGTTATTTTTTTGTACCAGTCAAAACTTAATGTAACTTTCTGCGCGAAAAATTGGGAATCAAAGCCAATATTGGTTTGTGTCGTAGTTTCCCATGTCAAGTCACCATTTGACATATTTTCCTGAAGGTAGCCTTGAGCAAGTTTATCGCTGAATGAATAGGAAGCGCTGACAAGTGCAGGATAAAACTCATATAACGGAATGGCTTGATTGCCTGATTTTCCCCATGATGCACGTAATTTTAACTCACTAAACAGTTTGCTATCCTTATTCCAAAAATCTTCTTGTGAAATTCGCCATGCCCCTGAAACAGAGGGAAAGAAAGCAAACACATTTGATCCTGTAAACCGGGATGAACCATCCCAACGAGCATTGGCTTCAAAAATATATTTGTCATTATAAATATAGTTTGTCCTTCCGAAAAAGCTTTTTAACCCCCATTCACTATCATAACCCGTAATGTTTTTATTATTATCGGACCCCATTGAAATAGATTGAATGTCATTATTATAGAAGTATTCGCGGTATCCACTTAAATAACTTTGTTTATTGTAAATTTCAGAGTAACCAGCCAAAAATTTAAACTGGTTCTTTGCAATATTCCTCTCGTAATTCAACAATGAGGTAAGGGTTGTTTCATTAATAACTTCACGATTTTCGTTCAAAGAGTTTTTATCTACATTTTTTAATAGTTTTGATTTGTCTGTGTAATCATAAACCTGAAATGAATTATTAAAGATTTTTTGGACATTATTATTATTTCGTAATGAATATTGGGTGTTGAATTTTAAGTGAGGTAAAATCTCGAAATCAAATTTTAGGTTTGCAATAAGCATCCCCCTATTTAACTTATCATAGCCTGCAACATCATTACTCAATAAAGGACTGCGGCCTTGTTTACTGATACCATAAGTACCGTCAGGATATCTTGGCACTGCCCACTGGGTTCCATGGTATAAATCAGCCCAAACATTGAATGTTGTTGAGCCGTTCCTTGAATAATTTTGTCGGTAATTTAAATCAACGCTTATTTTAAGCTTTGAATATGGGTTAAAATCAAGATTGGCTCTTGCTTCATTAACCTTACTAAAAACTGAAGATACAATACCATTTTGTTCTTCCCATCTTACACTAGCCCTTCCCTGAACTTTTTCATTTCCACCACTTATCGATAAGTTCTGATCAAACTGCGGGGCTTTTCTGTACATTTCATCGAACCAAACATTGGGAAGCGGATACTTAATCCTGTCTGTTGTGGTGATCCAGGTTTGAATCTGATCTTCAGTGAACAGCGGTTGCATTCCAACATTTGTATATGCCAGGTTTTGATACCGCATATAATCTTCAAGACCCATGTGCTTTGGATTATTGTTTGCTTCCTGCATAGCAACATATCCGGAATAGTTAATTGTTATCTGACCTTTTGTACCCCGTTTAGTCGTTATCAATACTACACCGTTTGCAGCTCTTGATCCATAAATTGCGGTAGAAGCAGCATCCTTCAGAACCGAAACATTATCAATATCATTTGGGTTAATGTCATCTAACCGTTGTTCAATTCCATCAACTAAAATAAGTGGGTCATTGTTTCCGCTTAAAGTTGTAATCCCTCTTACCCTTAATGTTGCTGCCGACCTTCCTGGAACACCTCCATTATCAACAATTGTCACACCGGGAGCCAAACCTTGAAGTGATTGCTGTGCATTTGTTATTGGCCTTCGAGCCATCTCGTCACCTTTTAATTGTGAAACGGGACTTGTTGAACTTACTTTTTTCTGTACTCCATATCCAATAACAACAACCTCATCAACACCAATTGTTTCTTCAACAAGTTTGACATTGATAGTTGTTTCTCCTGCAACTGATACTTCCTGCGACTTCATCCCCACAAACGAAAATTGCAAAGTAGCATTTGCCTGGATATTGGAAAGTGAATAATTTCCATCCATATCGGTAATGATCCCGATGTTGGTCCCTTTTACCACAACTGTAACACCCGGAAGAGTTGCACCTGATGAGTCGGTTACTTTCCCCTTGATGGTTTTGTTTTGTTGACTGGTAACCGAAGCGGCGCTTTCCTCAACAGGTAAAGGCGACAAGACAATTTGCCGGTCTTTCACCAAAAAATTGATGCTTTTTTCCGCAAATAACTGCGAAAGCAAATCCTGTATCTTTTCATTTTTTACGTCGATACTAACCATGCGGGTTACATTGATCAGATCATCGTTGTACAGAAAATAAAAATCACTTTTGTTTTCAATCGCCCTTAAAACTTCCTTGATGGTTACGTTTTCCATTTTCAGGTCAATCAGGGTACGCTGTGAATAGCTCTTTAGTGCAAATGCCTGCGACATAAGCAGAAGGCTCATAACAACTGTTAGCTTCATAGCAATTAAAATTTTAACCAAAGGTCGATGAATTCCATCTCCCCATAGGTATTTACATTTTTTTTTCATACGTTTGATTTACTTTTTGAATTAATAAATAAAAAATTTAACCGGTGTGAATCGGCTTAGTTTCAGGGCAGTTGGGGAACTGCCCTGTTTTTTTCGGCATTTCTACTTCATAGGCGCATTCCTTTATTTTTTTATTTCAAATTAATTTTTGCATGTGGATCTTTCCAAATTTTAATTTTCTGCTTCGAAAAGCTCTTGTTTTCAAGAATCTTTCTTTTACTGATCGAATAATCAATGGGTGCCGACAAGGTCAGTAATTCCATTACCTGATCCAGGCTCTCGCTGGTGAATGTGCCGGTAAACCGGTAATTTATAATTGATTGATCGGTGATCTGAATATCGGCATTAAACCAGCGTCCGAGCTTGGCAGCGACTTCCGGAAAAGGCGTTTTATTAAAAATCAATACTCCGTCGCGCCAGGCAATCACATCCTCTACCCTGACATTCTGTATTTTACAGATTTTGTTTTGTGTATTGTAATTCAATTGTTCACCTGGTTCGAGGAACATTATTTTGTCTGTTTTTCCGCAGTTGTTTACCTTTACTTTCCCTTCTGCCAGGGTAGTTGAAAATTTTAAATCGCCCGAATAGGCTGACAAATTAAAAGCTGTACCAACTGCTTCAATTTCCTGGAATCGGGAATTGACGATAAATGGCTTCCTTTTGTTTTTAAATACTTTAAAAAAGGCTTCCCCATCAAGTTCGATACGGCGCTCGTTTCCTGCAAATGCTGAAGGAAAACGAAGGGTACTGGATGCATTTAGCCAAACTTCGGTACTATCCGGAAGAAACAGGTGGGTTTTTGTTCCTGGTTGGGTGATAATCTCCTGCGTTACCATCAAACCGAAAAGGTCTTTTTGAAGATTATTTTTTTGGATATAGGACCAAACTCCACCCAACAAGACCGGGATAAACAAAACCGCGGCAATTCGCTGCATCCAACCGGAAAAAGTAATCAGTTGATTGTACCTGTATTTTCTTCTGACCTTTTGTTTGCCTTCCTGCACATTAAAATTTTTAAGCAACTGAAGATCGGACGTCAGGCTCTCAATTTTTTTTAATTGACTAAATATTTCGTTATTTTCAGGACTTTTGAGCCACTCAGCAGCCAATTGGGTTTGCTCTTCACTGGCCTCCCCACCAAGGTAAGCCATCAAATATTCAGGTATGTGATCGTGTGTTTCCATAAAATCCATTATTAGGAATATGACGGTAAAGTCATTCTTTACCCTAAACAATTTCAGAAAAAATGTAAGATTTAAAACCTGCTCACAAAAAGTAGAAAAGGAAGGTAATCGACAAGATCTTTGCGAAGTATTGAAAGCACTTTGCTGATGCGGTATTCAACCGTTTTTACCGATATATTTTCCTGAGTGGCTATTTGCTGATAAGTGAGGCCATCAAACCGGTTCCGGATAAATGTTTCACGCATCCCATCCGGCAAATTTCGGATCGTGCGGTCAATCTGTTGCTTTAATTCGTTGTCGAGCAGCGGATATTCCTGAAAATCTTCTTCGGCCATTATCTTTTGCCGGTAAAGTTCGTGGCTGGTTATCACCTTTTGATGGGCAAGATAATCGAGACAACGGTTGTGAACAGAACGAATAAAATAGGATTTCACACAGCTTTCAATGGTGATATTTTCCCTGTTCTCAAGAATGTGAACAAAAAAATCCTGGACAAGGTCTTCGGCTTCCGGTGTTGATTTTAGCATCCGGTAAGCATAAATACAAAGCCCCTGGTAATATTTATCGAAGAAATAGTTGAATATGACCTGTCTTCCCCCCTGAAAATCAAGGAAAAGCTGTTTTTCTTTCAAAACAATACTTAGGCTGGAAGAAGACATAAAAACAATAGGTTAATTTTTGAATAACAAATAAAAGCAACTTTTGAAATAATTACTGATTATGTAGCCAGTTAAAAATGTCAATACTCCACCGTTAAAAATTCAATTTAATAATATAATTGTCAAGAATAATTCTACTCTGCATTTTCAGCACACCTAAACCCGGTATTAAATAAAGATGTCTCCTGTGTGTTAAAGGCTCTACCAGTAGATGTATAACTGTTCTCTCCATTTTGATCAAAAAAGAAGGAACCGCCACGAATGACCATTACTTCAGAATTGTTTTGAAAAGAAATATTACTGCCAGGATAGGGTTTATAAATGTCCAAACACCAATTCCAGACATTTCCACCCATATCTGTCATTCCACAAGGTGTTTCGCCATAATGACCAACAGGAGATGTTAAAACGAATCCATCAGCTCCTTGCTTTACTGAAAGATCTTTACCCTGCCAAACGTTGGCCCTATATTTTCCATCAACTATCAAAATATCACCCCAGCTAAAGCGCGTGATACTTTTGCCCCCACAACGTGCTGCATATTCCCATTCCGCCTCTGTTGGCAGCCTTTTGCCAATCCATTGTGCATACGCTTTTGCATCATTCCAGCTAACCTGGGTCACCGGATAGTTATCTGCTGCCCGTGATGAATTTTTTCCAAGTGGATACTGCCAGTTTGCACCGGGTATCAGAGTCCAGCTTGAATTATCGAAATCAAAAACCCCGGAATCCCCAAATTTTTCTGCATCAGTTGTGTAGCCGGTAGCTTCAATAAAATGGCGAAACTCCTTTACCGTAACCGGGTATTTATCGATTTTGAATGATTTAACTTCGACCTGATGGACAGGTTGCTCCTGTGGAGTACCATTTGATGAACCCATCATAAATGTGCCACTCTTAAAATAAACCATATCACTATCTTTACCGGATTTAGTGACTTCTTTAGTTTCTGCGGAACCTTTATTTTCACTCTTGGATTGGGATTTGCCCCCCGGATTATTAGAACAGGCCATCAATACCATTGACAAAGCCAGTATTAAACTGCGAACAACCATTTTTTATTGCTTAATTTGATTTATTTGTACTACTTTTTACAAAATTATTAAAAGCCTGATAATATCCACCTGTACGTTCGCGCTCTTCGTGATCGGACTGTTTCTTCACCCATTGTTCGGCCAGTACCTTCATCCTGGTATCGGCATGTTCGAAAAACATCTGGTACGAACGGCAAAAGCGGGGTTGCCGCTGGTCGTTCGGATCTTTGATCCTATCTTTCGTACATCCACCAAAACATTTGGAGTACCACGGACAGAATTTGCATTTTCGCGGAAGCAACGTCTTAACTTTGCCAAAATCATCCTGCTTTTTAGAGTTGAGCATATCGGTGATTTTGCCCTGCCGTATATTCCCCAATCGGTGGTGCGGCTCTACAAAGAAGTCGCACGAATATACATTGCCATTGTGTTCCACCACAACATAAGGGCCACATTCTTTCATAAGTGCACACTCCGGCGCTTCCAGACCCACGTAACCATGAAAGGCCGATTCAAAATGCCGGATCGAAGTAGTGGGCTCTCCGTTTTTAAAATCGTTGATCCACAGATCGAAAAGAGTGATCAGGAATCGGCCGTACTGCTCATCGGACACCGAAAAAGGCGCTGCCCTGGATGGATCATCCTTGTCGGTCTCTACGATCGGGATAAACTGCATCCAGGTGAGGCCAAGATCTTTGTAATAATTATAAAGCTCTTCGGCATAATTGCTGGAGTAATCGGTGATGCAGCACATCGCATTTACGGCTACCCCCTCTTCTATCAACATTTTGGCTATTCCCTCCACCTTCTCCCAGGTGGGATGCATCCCTTTATCATGGCGGTAGCGGTCGTGGATATGCTACGGCCCGTCAAGTGATAAGCCAATCAACCAGTCGTACTGCTTAAAAAATTTAGCCCAGTCGCGATCAAGAAGCGTGCCGTTGGTCTGGAAGCCGTTGCCCATAGACTGGCCATGGCCATATTTCTTCTCCAGTTCAATAGCTCTTTTGTAAAAATCCAATCCCATAAGCGCCGGTTCGCCACCCTGCCAGACTATAGAAACGGCATCCCCAGACTGCTGCATCACTTGCCGGATCATCTCCTCTTGTATCTCAGGACTCATCCGGTGGATCTTGGTTTCAGGGAAGAGCTTATCCTTCTCAAGGTAAAAACAGTAAGTACAACCCAAGTTGCAATCGGGACCCGAGGGCTTGACCAAAACAGATGTTAATGGACGGTGTTTTTGCGCCATAATATTCTAATTCAACTGGTGAGTTTTTTTATTCCTTGTTTTTCGCATGTTTTGTTGCCCGAAGATACAGATTAATAAATTTCTGATCATTGGCATCCGAATCACCATATTTTGCCCTTAGTTCAGTTAACCTTTGGTGCATCATTTTTTGCGCATCAGCATAATCCGGATTGTTATAATATGTTCCGCAGGATATTCGTAGTAAGTGTAGTAATCGGCATCGCGCCATTTGTCAGATTTTCCTGATACCAGTTTACGGAACGATTCACCCTGCATTTCTTTGGGAATGGCAACACCTGCATAATCAAGGAATGTTGGGACGTGTTTGTTTTGGGGCCTGCTCTTTGCAGGATGGCATCATTCCGGCAGAACAGAGGCTTAGCATGGTTAACACATTCGTTTTGTTCATGTTATTTAGATTTGTTGGATTAATTTTCTGAGATACGGCCGGGTTCTCTCCGGTTCTGACCTTTTACATTTTGAATGTCATCGCCTAAATCAGTCCGCGCTTCATCGGCCAGTTTTTTAAGTTCGGCTACTACTTCCGGGTAATATTCCTTTACATCGTACCTTTCGCCCTGATCGCGCCGAAGATCGTACAATGCTTCTTCAAATTTAAAATTCTCGTTAGTCGGGCCGGGAAAGCCGTCAAACCCGGGTTTGAACCCGATATAGGTCCGTCCGGGATGGGCAAAAACCAGTTTCCAGGTTCCTTTTCTGACTGCTTCCAGACTGTTTTTCCGGTAATAATACAGGAAGATCTCGCGCGGATTGGCATTTTCGTCACCCAGCAAAAGCGGCAAAATATTCACCCCGTCAATCTTTTTCTCCGGAAGCGGTGAGTTGGTAATTGCCGCAAGCGTGGGAAGGAGGTCGATCGTTGATGCAAGTTTGTTGCAGATTGTACCTTCGGCAATGTGTCCCGGCCATCTCATCAGGCAAGGTTCACGCTGACCGCCTTCGAAACTGTTCCCTTTGCCTTCGCGCAATCCTCCCGTTGATCCGGCATGGTTACCAAAATTTAGCCAGGGGCCGTTATCCGAAGTAAAAATGACCAGCGTATTCTTTTCAAGACCATTTTTTTCAAGTGCTTTCATAATTTGGCCCACCGACCAGTCAATCTCCATCATCACATCACCAAACAAACCCTGTTCACTTTTGCCTTTAAACTTGGCCGAAACGGCCAGCGGAACATGTGTCATCGAATGTGCCAGATAAATAAAGAACGGGTTCTTTCTGTTCCGTTTGATAAAATCGACAGCTGTTTCGGTATAAAGAGTTGTTAACTCTGACATATCATCCAGTGTCCTAATCTCTTTTATCTTCTTATTGTCCCTGATCAAGGGTAATTCCGGATAACCCGACTTTCGTTTATATGCTTCCGATATATTCCGGCTTCCGTCAAAGAAAACCGGCCACATATCGTTCGAATATGGCAAACCAAGATATTCATCGAAACCCTGCTGCAAAGGCAAAAACTGGCGCTGATAGCCCAAATGCCATTTCCCGATGGCACAGGTTTTATAATTTCGTTTTTTCACCACTTCGGCAATGGTTTCTTCCGAAGGGTTTAAGCCAATTTTTGCATCAGGCATCAAAGCCCCTGAAATACCTACCCGGTTTGGGTAACACCCGGTTAAAATTCCGGCACGCGAAGCGCTGCAGACCGCCTGGGCAGATAGGAAACTGGTAAATCGAATGCCCCGGGCAGCCATCCGGTCGAGATTGGGCGTTTTGTACTGACTTGCCCCATAGCAACTTAAATCACCATATCCCATATCATCCATAAAAATGAGAACAATGTTGGGAGACCGCTGCTGAGCATATGAAGTGTTAACAGCCAGAGATGCGGCAGTTAACACAAATAAGGGTTTAAGATTTTTCATATTAATAGTATCCTTGGTTACGATGATCAAAATGAGGACGTTCGGTACGTTTAAGTGGAATGGTCATTCCCCCGGTCGACTCCAACCAATCATATAAATCGTGGTCCAACTGTTTAATCGTGTCTTGAAGTTCGGGTACACCAATCAGGTTATGCATCTCATTGGGATCTTTTTGCAGGTCGTAAAACTCATTTGTATCCCAAATTCCATAGTAACGAATGTACTTGTATCTATCGGTGCGGACTCCATGCATGGTAGGCGTTTGCGGAAATTCATGTTCCCAGTAATATTCATAGAAAATACGGTTACGCCATTTGATATCTTTTCCCTGCAACAGGGGAATAAATGAGCTGCCGACCATATTCTTTGCTTTGTCCAATCCTGCACATGCCAATATAGTAGGGGCAATATCCACGTTTTGCACCATTTTTTCCAATACTTGTCCACCTTTAAATAATTCAGGACAACGTGCCAACATCGGAACCCTGACCGATTCTTCGTAAAATTGGCGTTTGTCTATCAACCCGTGTTCTCCCCACGCAAAGCCATTATCGCCCATATAGATAACCATAGTGTTATCATCAATACCGGCATCTTTTAAGTAGTCAAGAACAGAACCAACGCTTTCATCGACAGATAGCAATGTCTCACAATAATTAATTACCTGGACTTTCCATGGACGGCCATGGTATGAATAGTCAACACCGT
>CAYHQN010000072.1:0-21869 GCA_964358545.1 uncultured Tangfeifania sp.
CTGACCAACCAGCGACCGTCATTGCGACCGCGAGGCACGAGCGGGAAGCAATCTGATGCATTCTCACAACTCAAAATAACCCATGGTCATTGCGCCCGCAGCCTGTCCCGATGGTGATCGGGAAGGAACGAAGCGGGAAGCAATCTACTGAGTATCGTATAAATTCACACAAACTAATAGACATTACTTTGGCACTTCGAAAATTATCAATTGATTATCCTTTGTTCTTTCAATGGAAAAGACGAATTTTGCAGACTATTCATAAAAACAGGGCGATGAGCGACGATAAGCAAATTATATTTTCGATGTACAAGGTGAGTAAAACCTACCCACCTCAAAAACAAGTCATTAAGGACATTTCACTCTCCTTCTTTCTCGGTGCCAAAATTGGCATCATCGGATTGAACGGTTCGGGTAAATCCACTTTACTCAAGATTATCGCCGGAATTGAGACGGATTTCAATGGCGAACTGGCCTTTTCGCCTGGTTACACCGTTGGGCATCTATCCCAGGATCCGGCCCTCGATCCATCCAAGACAGTTATGGGAATTGTACAGGAAGGGGCACAGGAAATTGTAGACCTTCTAGCCGAATTCGAAAATATCAACCTTCAGTTTGGATTGCCCGAAGTTTATGAAGATGCAGACAAAATGGACAAACTGATGGATCGCCAGGCCAAATTGCAGGAGAAGATCGATGCTACGGATGCCTGGAACCTCGACAACAAGCTCGAACGTGCCATGGATGCCCTGCGCTGTCCCGATGGCGACACGCCTGTCACGATCCTCTCTGGAGGAGAACGACGCAGGGTTGCCTTGTGCAGGTTGTTGCTGAAACAACCTGATATCCTGCTGCTCGACGAGCCTACCAACCACCTCGATGCTGAATCAATTGACTGGCTGGAACAACATTTGCAACAATATCCCGGAACAGTTATTTGCATTACCCACGACCGCTATTTCCTCGATAACGTAGCCGGATGGATCCTCGAACTCGACAGGGGTGAAGGAATCCCATGGAAAGGCAATTACTCAAGTTGGCTTGAGCAGAAACAAAAACGGTTGGAAATGGAGGAGAAGGGTGTCTCTAAACGACGCAAAACCCTCGAACGTGAGCTGGAATGGGTGCGCATGAGCCCAAAAGCCAGACAGGCAAAATCCAAAGCAAGGTTGGGAGCCTACGAAAAACTCTTAAATGAAGATGTCAAACAGAAAGAGGACAAACTGGAGCTGTTTATACCAAACGGTCCCCGGTTGGGTGACAAAGTCATACTAGCGGAAAATGTCTCCAAAGGTTATGGAGACAGATTGTTGTTTGAGAATCTCAATTTCACTCTGCCACCAAACGGTATTGTTGGTGTTATCGGACCAAATGGTGCCGGTAAAACAACCCTTTTCAAAATGATTATGGGGCTTGAACATTCAGATTCGGGAACATTTGCGGTTGGTGAAACGGTCAAAATAGGATATGCAGACCAGTCGCATTCCGAGATCGACAATGATAAAACAGTTTATCAGGTATTGTCGGGCGGAACCGACGAAGTGATGGTCGGCGGAAGAATGATCAATGCCAGGGCCTTCGTCTCCAAATTCAATTTCAGCGGATCCGACCAGGAGAAAAAATGCGGTATCTTATCGGGTGGTGAACGAAACAGGCTCCACCTGGCGCTCACCCTAAAGTCAGGGGCAAATGTCCTGCTTCTGGATGAACCGACCAACGACATCGACATAAATACTTTGCGTGCCCTGGAAGAGGGCCTCGATAGTTTTGCCGGATGTTGTGTAGTTATTTCTCACGACCGATGGTTCCTGGATCGGATCGCAACACATATTTTGGCTTTTGAAGGGGATTCTCAGATCTATTTCTTCGAAGGAAGTTATTCGGAATACGAAGAAAACAAGAAAAAGAGATTGGGTGATGCCACTCCTCACCGAATACGTTATAGAAAACTAGTTTGAAAACTAAGGAGATCAATAAAATAGGGGGCAACTTTTACTTGGACTACTTATTAATTAAAATTCACAATTAATTAATAGTATTTTTACATTTTATAATAAAATATTCACTATATTTGTACTGTTAATAGTTATTAGTAGTAGTTAGTTGATTTGGATTCGTAAGAGGTTGCCACCCAGGCAGCCTCTTTTCGTTTATATACACCTGTTACAGTGTTGCGATCAGTTCGCGAATGATCAGGCTCATCTTGGGTTCAGCCTGCATCGCTACTGCCTGGACCTCTTCGTGAGAGATTTCGACAATCTCTCCCGGTACCCCGCTATCAGTAATAATAGAAATGCCAAACACATCCATATCCATATGCCTGGCAACTACTACTTCAGGAATAGTAGACATTCCAATGGCATCACCACCAAGGATTCTGAACATCCGGTATTCTGCAGGTGTTTCAAATGTTGGTCCGGCAACGCCTACATAAACACCCTCCTTCAGATTAATTCCTTTCTGTAAGGCGATTTTTAACGCCAGGTTACGCAAATGAAGGTTATATGGCTGACTCATGTCAGGAAATCTCGGGCCCAGTTCTTTTTCATTGGATCCCATCAGCGGATTATCTCCAAACATATTGATGTGATCGTTGATCATCATGACATCCCCTACTTTAAAATTGGGATTCAGGCCGCCACTCGCATTGGAGACAAAAAGGGTCTTGATACCCATGGCCCTCATCACCCTAACCGGGAAGGTTACCTCCTTCATGCTGTACCCTTCATAATAATGGAAACGTCCCTGCATGGCAATCACTTTTTTGCCGCCAAGAACACCAAAAATCAATTGTCCCTTGTGACCATCAACGGTAGAAACAGGGAAATTTGGTATTTCCGAATAAGGGATGGTATGTTCGATTTCAATCTCTTTGACAAGGCCTCCCAGGCCTGTTCCCAGGATGATAGCTATCTCACATTTAAATTTTGTTCTTTCTAGAATGTAGTTCGAAGTTGCTTTTATTTTCTCCAACATATTTCATAATTTTTTTATCGAAATCGTTATCTGTCTGGTTAATAAACCTAATTTCAATAGGAATATAGTATAGGTTTTCAGTTATTGTATCCGGAAGATCTTCAATTTCAAGAATACGGAAAGTATCCTTCTCAGTTGTTACGATCAGCTTCTTTTCAGCGGACATGGCCTCCAGCTGCCCTGCCACTTTCTCCATGTCTTTCAGGGTGAAAGGATAGTGATCCGGATATGCAACTGCAACAACAGATTTTGTAGTCTGAAGCAGCTTGTCTCTCAATGGTTGCGGATTTGCTATTCCGGTCAGGAGCAGGATACCCGTATCAGCGTCCAGACACACCTCCTTCTCCTTAACCTTGTCGGGGAAGAGCGGCAACATTTCGCCATATTTTATGCGGGAAAAGAATAGGTCCTGGTAAGGCCAAATGTGAAGGTCCTTTGTAATGATCCGCTCATCAATGGGCTTGATCTCCATGGGACATTTGGTCACGATAATGATGTTGGCACGGTCCCTGTTGGAGGCAGGCTCTCTGAGCCGACCATATGGAAGCATATCATCTTCGGTAATCATGCGGTTATAATCAATCAGCAGGATATTGATCGAAGGTGTTACGTACCGATGCTGGAAGGCATCGTCCAAAATGATCACATCCGGGCGTTTCTCGCTGATCTCCAATATTTTCTCGATCCCCCGAACCCTGTTTTCATCCACAGCAACCATGATCCCGGGAAACTTCCTTTTTATCTGGAGCGATTCATCCCCCGATTGCCTGATGAAGGAGTCAGTTTCCACAAGCAAAAAACCCTTGCTCTTTCTCTTGTATCCGCGGCTCAGTACAGCTATATCGAACTTCTTGCTTAGCAGCCCAATCAGATGCTCAGTATGCGGGGTTTTGCCGGTACCTCCTACCGTGATGTTACCGACCGAAATCACAGGCACCTCAAACTCTCTGGTACGGAGAATATTAAGATTAAACAGGGTGTTACGGATGTTGACCACCATTCCGTACACCAAAGAGAAGATATAGAGGAAAAATTTCTTCAAAATAGTTAATTGATTTCAAGATTAAATGGCATCCGGGTATAAATCCCTTTTGCATTAGCTTCTCTGGATAGGTTCTTCCAGTAATCGAAAGAGGATCCCATCACGGATTCCATCATTTTAGTTTGCATGCTGACAGAGAAATTTTTCAGCAATTCTGCAAACGGATCTTTTTGCTTTGGCAACTCTTTGATGCGGTATTCACTGATCCCTGCTTTTTCAGCAGCAATTTTCAATGCCTCTTTTATTCCGCCAAAATCATCGATAAGGTGGTTGGATTTGGCATTCACTCCACTCCAAACCCTTCCCTGGCCAATAGAGTCAACATTTGAAACCGTCATTTTACGTCCGGCTGCCACATGCGATACGAAGGTACTGTAAGTGCTCTCAACATAACTCTGCATCAGGCTGGTTTCGAAAGGAGTCATTTTTCTGATAACCGAAGGCATATCTGAATGTTCGTTCGTCATTACCTTATCAAAAGTAATGCCAATTTTGTTGTTCAATAAATCCCCGAAATTAGGGATCGTTCCGAAAACCCCGATCGAACCGGTAATGGTAGTATGATTGGCCAAAATCACTGCCGCGGGTACAGAGATATAATAACCGCCTGATGCTGCATAATCACCCATCGATACGATGACCGGTTTAGCTTCGGAAGCCAGTTTTACCTCTCTCCAGATCACCTCCGACCCAAAAGCTGAACCTCCGGGCGAGTTAACCCTCAATACTATGGCTTTCACGGTAGTGTCAATTCGTGCTTCGCGGATCCCCTGGGAAACATCCTTCGAATTGATATCGTGAGAACTGTTCCCTGAACCTGTATCTATTTCACCTTCAGCATACACCACAGCAATTTTGTCTTTGATAAGGGCTTTGGCCTTAACGTCAGAAGGAATTTTATCGTATTCGGAAACTGTGACAATGGGAATTTCGGCGTTTTCTTTCAAACCTGCAAGCTTTCTCAAATCAGCCAGCACCTGATCGCGGTATTTAAGCCGGTCGAAAAAACGACTCTTTTGAGCAGTCTCTGCAGTCCGAAAAGTCATGACCGAATTGGCATATTGATTCAAACTGTCGATGGATATTTTTCTGGATTCTGAAATTCCTTTCAGCAAATGATTCCAGATCGTTGCCAGGTAAAGTGTTGTCTGCTCCTTGTTGGCAGGACTCATTTTATCGTACATGAATGGTTCGACCGCTGATTTGAATTTGTTGTCTTTCCCGCGGACAATCTGCATCTCGATACCAAATTTATCCAAAGCCTTTTTGAAGAATGTATGCTCAGCACTAAGTCCCCTGAAATCGAACATCCCCACCGGATTCAAAATCAAACTATCAGCCACAGAGGCCAGGTAGTATGCTTTTTGTGAAATGGCATCCGAATAGGCATAGATAAATTTTCCACTGGATTTGAAGTCGATCAACGCATTTCTAATCTCCTCAGTGGTGGCATATCCTGCCCCAATTTCAGATAATTCAAGATAAATACCCTTTATTTTACTGTCATTTTTTGCCTGGGAAATGGCATGAAAAACCTGGTTCAATCCAGTAGTGGAAGTTTTCTCCATACCCGGAATCTCCAGCTCCTCAAACGGGTTATTGGATTTCCGTTCTACGATCCGGTTGTCCAACTTTATCATCAGCAGGGAATTCTCTTTAACTGTAATGGATTGTTCACCGATGGTGGCCAGGGAGGAGACTAACCCTGCAAGCAGAAAAATAAAAAGAAGGAACGCCACTATAATGGCTGCAAGCGAAGCAAAAAATGCTTTCCAAAAAAATTTCATATGTTTATAATTTGTTTTTTAATTGCCATATGGAATCAAAGATCAGCGAAGCTAATAACACAAGGACCAATGATCAAGCAAGATGAATTCTTCATTATTCGTTCCATATCCTGAATAATCCTAACTTTGCCGATCCTGCTTCATTGAAGCAGGAAGTGCCAAAAGCCAGGTTCAGGTCATGCTGAAAATATTACACCAACTTGATTCCCACGGTTAATTTTTCGTATATTTAAATAGTCTCAATCGAACCGCAATTGTTACAAAGATACGTACTATGTCGTTAGTTTATCTCATTTTAGGAGGAAATCGGGGAAATAGGAGAGAAATAATTTCATCAGCAATTGATTTGGTAACCAGCAAGATCGGTCGAAAAATTTCGGCTTCTACTCTTTGCGAAAGCGAATCCTGGGGTTTTTCTTCTGAATTATTTGTAAACCAAGTTATTGCAATCGAAACAGATATGTCTCCCAACGAAATCCTGATCACCTCAAAGCAAATTGAGGTCCAATTGGGACGTGTCAGAAATAGCGGAGGATATGAAGCGCGAACAATGGATATTGACCTGCTCTATTATGATTCAGTGGTTTTGGATAGCCCTGGCCTGACAATTCCTCACCCGCGAATTGCCGATCGCCGATTTGTCCTCGTGCCGCTGGCGGAGATTGCACCTGATTTCATCGATCCCCTGTCAGGTAAAAAAGTAATCGAAATGCTCCAAGAATGTACCGACCCTTCCAAAGTCTGGAGGCTGGAAGAAACCTGAAAACAGCGCTTCAGAAATGGGTGTGAGGAACCACCTCCTTGGAATCAATTTTTGCTCCGTAAGCCAGGTCGCCGGCATCGCCCAGCCCGGGAACGATGTAAGAATTAGGCGTCATCTCCGGATCAATGGCTCCAACCCACAGTGTAACTTTGTCGCTTAGCAATTTTTTCGTGATGTAATCGATACCCTGTTTGCTGGCGATCAGTGAAACCAGATGGATGTGCTGAGGCTCGCCTTTCTCCAGCAAGGCATGGTAACCAACTTCCATAGAGGATCCGGTGGCCAGCATCGGATCTGACAGAATGACGATTTTATTGTCGAGCAATGGCGAGGCAATGTATTGAAAATCAATGTGGAAATCTCCGTTAGGATCATATTTGCGGTAGGCCGAAATGAAACAGTTTTCGGCATGGTCAAAACAGTTCAGCAACCCCTGGTGAAACGGCAATCCGGCCCTCAGAATAGTTGCCAAAACAGGCTGTTGTTCCAGTACCCTCATCTTGGCAACGCCCAATGATGTGGTAACCTCTTTCTGTTTGTATGGGAGTTCCTTGCTGATTTCGTAGGCGAAAATCTCTCCTACCCGTTCCAGGTTTTTCCTGAAGCGCATGGGGTCTTTTTGCATTACTTCGTCGCGAATTTCAGCCAGGTACTGGTTGAAGATGGAGTTGCTGTCACCGAGTATGTGTATCATCAGGGATTTTTGGTAAAAATAAAAAAAATCCCTGATGACTACAACAATCCTTCGTCGGCAAAGCTAAAATAGCCGGCCTGGGTAACAATCAGGTGATCGATCACCGGAATCTCCATCACTGCTGCTGCCTCTTTCAGTTGTTTGGTGATTTTTTTATCTGCGTCACTGGGATCCAGGTTACCGGAAGGATGGTTATGGCAGAAGATCATAGAGGTTGCATGCTTTTCAAGGGCCAGTTTTAGAACCAGGCGTACATCGATGACGGTACCGGTCATACCTCCCTGACTGAGCTTCCGCTTATCGATCACTTTGTTCTGCCTGTTGAGAAAAAGCACCCAAAACTCTTCATAAGCAAGATCTCCTATTTCGGGACGCAAATAGTCGGCCGCATCCCGGCTTCCCTTGATCTGACCATTGTCCAGCGCTTCTGATTGATTTCTCCGTCTGCCGAGCTCCATCGCTGCAATCAGCGTAATGGCCTTTGCCTGACCTATGCCCCTGAACTTCTTCAGTTCATCGCAATTCAGTTTTCCCAGCTCGTTCAGGTTGTGGTGAATTGAATCCATGATCCGGCGTGATAACTCAACTGCCGACTCCCGGCTGTTGCCACTGGAAATAAGGATTGCGATCAGTTCTGCGTCGGTGAGTGCGGATAGTCCCCTGCTGATCAGTTTCTCCCTGGGACGGTCTTCCACTGCCCAGGCCTTGATGCCAACTTTGCCATAATTTCCCATATTCTCAGAAGGCAACCGGGTGGTTTGCCGGATCATCCTTCTTCCTCAAGTTACAACAAATTAGCGAGAAAAACGAAAATTAAAGCACAAAAGGGCACCCAATTTGGGCACCCTTCCTAAAAATATATTGTTTGAACTAATTAAAGTGCGTTGACGTGCAATGTCAAACTTGATTTCAAGTTTGCTGCTTTGTTCTTGTGGATCACGTTGGTCTTGGCCAATTTATCCAGCATACCAACTACTTTGGGAAGAAGCTCTGCAGCTTTTTCTTTCTCAGTGACCAAACGAAGTTCGCGAACCGCGTTACGGGTAGTTTTTGAATAATATTTGTTGTGAAGACGGTGAACCTCACTCTGCTTTGCCCTTTTGATGGACGATTTATGGTTTGCCATTGTATAAAAATTTCAATATCAAATTATAACTGTAGTCTGTAGGGGATTCGAACCCCTATGGCAAGAATGAAAATCTTGAATCCTAACCCTTAGATGAACAGACCATCTGTAGCTCTTTTCTGATTTGAAAAAGAGTTGGAAAATTACTCAAATCACCTGTTCACCTCAATTCAAACAGTTCCGATTTTCGCGATGCAAAGGAAAGGTTTTTTTTTCAAAAAGACAATAGTTTTTTTAACCTTTTTTATTCGGATATTTCCTGAAAAATTTATCCATTTCCCATTTTGCAACATTGTTATGGATGTATTCAGAAATATTGTTGAATGATTGTTCATCCCGTATGATATTATCGTAAAAACGCGCCTGCCATTCAAATTCATGATGCATCCACCTGACCTTTGTGGTTACCGCTGATTTGAATCCACGGATAATGGAAGACAAATTTTTGTATTGCGGTCCAAAATGATTTTTGGATTGAATTTTTACGATGTTAATTGGTGATTCGGTAGAGACGCAATGCATTGCGTCTCTACATCCCTGTAAATCATATTCATGGTCAATATATACAGGTATATCCCGTTTTGAATTGTATCGATTTTTCCCAATAATGATGATCCCATGAAAATGATTGGGCATTATCGTATACGCCCCCAATGTTAGATTCATATCAGGACGTATTGACAAGGATCTTACCCACTCATGTTCGACCGTTTCCCCTATTTCTGATAAATGCATCACACAATCGTAAATTTCACCAAACAGACATTCGTGGTTGTAAGTACAAATCGTGATAAAATAGGCAGCATCGTTGCTGTAATCCCACCATTGTGCACGTGCAGAGGAGATGCGGTATCGGTCATGAAATTTGTCAGACATGGTTTTATATTTTTGACGTAGACGCAATGCATTGCGTCTACCATAATTTACAGATAATTAACGAGAAAAACGAATTTCCCTGAACCAATTTCCGGAGAAAACCAATCAATATTCCCTTGTTATTAGCAATAGCAATGTCTTCATTCCAACACTGCCTCTTCGACCTTTGCCGAAAATTAATTTTTCCTATATTTAAAGTCCCAAAACCGAAGTATGTTTGATCAGACTAATCAACTATTGGTAGACGAGAAAAACGGGTTTAAAAATATTTTTCATGAATATTTTCAGCCTCTTTGTCATTTAAGTAATCATTATCTTGAAGACGAAGATGAAGCTAAAGAGGTCGTACAGGATGCCTTTGTAAAGTTGTGGGAGATCAGGGAGCATCTTGACAAAGATTCTAACCTCAGGAATTTTTTGTTCACCCTTGTCAAAAACAACTGTCTGAACCGGCTAAAACGGAAGCAAATCCTTTTGAAACACCACGAAAAAATAAAGTGGATAGAGATGCACTACCAGTATGAGAGTCTGACAAGAATGGGGGGTGATTATTTGGAGTTTGATGAGTTAAAAGAAAAAATCGACCAGGCGATCAAAAATTTACCTGAACATTGCCGGATAGTTTTTGAGATGAGTAGGTTTGAAGAACTCAAAAATCGCGAAATTGCCGAAAAACTGGGAGTTACCCAAAAAACTGTCGAAGCGCACCTTACCAAGGCATTAAAAATCCTCCGAAACGATTTAAAAGAGTATCTGGCTGCCATTTTAGCCATTACTAAAATCCTGAATTAGCATCAGTCAATCCGTAATCTGTTTTTCTTATCACTTTGCCTTTTTTTCCCAATATTTTCGTTAGGGTATTTAAGGTTCTGTTTGTTTATTCATAAATGGCAAAAGAAATGGATCATTATTTATTATCCCGTATCTTATCAGGGGAAGCAAATCAGGAAGAGAAGGAAATATTCTACCAAGGGTTATCTGAAACTAAATCAGACGAGGCGTTGTTTTACGACATCAAAAGCTTATGGATCCGTGCATCCATGCAAAACAACAGGATGGATGTTGATTCTGAGTATAACTTATTCCTGAACAAAATTAAACAACCAACACAAAAGAACACCTTTTCAATTGGTAAACGGGTGATGAAGTATGCTGCCATCATCCTGTTTGTGCTTTGCTTCGGTGGATTATCCGGATATTTTATTTCTGGATGGAATATCAACAACAATGGTTCAGGTATACAAAAGTTTTCAGCGCTGAAAGGAAGTGTAGGTATTGTTGAATTGGCAGACGGAACTAAGATTTGGCTCAATTCCGGGTCCCAGCTTACCTACCGTGAAGATCGTATAGGCAAACAAAGGCTTGCAGAGCTAACTGGTGAAGCTTTTTTTGAAGTTTCCCACAATGAAAAACTCCCCTTCCTGGTAAAAGCAGGTAAAATAGCTATTCGGGATCTTGGAACAACCTTTAACATCAAGGCATACTCCAGGGAAAATCTTATCGAAACATCGCTTGTGGAAGGAAAGGCCGAAATATTCAACAGCAATGGAAATACGCTGACAGTATTACACCCGGGAGAAAGCGCTATCTATTCCACTGATAATGAAAAAATTGAAATTAGACAGATCACCGACAATGTGTTGTCAGCGTGGAGAGAAGGCAAGTTTGTGATAAGGGATCAGCGACTCGAAGATATCTTCAATGAACTCAGCCGTTGGTACGATGTTGAATTCAGGTTTGATAACCAGAAATTCAAAGAATACAGGTATACGGGTAACATCAAGAAAACAACAACTGTTCAACATATCTTGAAAATGCTGAGGCTTACAACACATTTTAACTACAGGATCATTGAAAAACCGTCAGAACCGGATGTGATTATTATCTACTAAAATTTTAAATGCCTATGATGTAAACGAAACAACTAAACTAAAAAAACCGGGTAGCTTGAGACTATCCCGGTTCATGTTTTTGAAAATTTCGGTCCGGGTAATTTGACCGATTACCCGAATCAATTATTAAACAAATAACAAACAAATGTATGAAAAAAAAACAACATTTCGCAGACCAACAATGGTCTGGAATTAAGAAGTTAATAAAAGTCATGAAACTAACTGCCTTTTTTTTATTCCTATCGGTGATGGCCGTGGCAGCCGGAACATATGGTCAGGAAACCAGGTTTGACTTAAATGTAAAGGATGCCACAATTATTCAGCTGTTTGATGAGATCGAACATGTTACCGAATTTGGCTTCTTATTCAAAACAGATCAACTTGACTTAAACAGGCATTACACATTAGATCTTAAAAAAGCCAACATTGATCAGATATTGAATGAGGTATTGGACAGGAATCTTTACAACTATACGGTTATCGACCGTAATATTGTGATCACCCTGGTGGATGGGAATGCCCCTCAGGATGGCAAGTCCAAAACCGTTACCGGGAAAGTGACTGACAAGTCAGGAGCTACGCTACCCGGAGTTTCAGTTGTGGTGAAAGGTACGACCAACGGTACTAATACTGATTCAAATGGGAACTATTCAGTTTTCAATATTCCTGAAAATGCGACATTGCAATTTTCATTTGTAGGCATGAAGACGCAAGAGATTGTGATTGGCAGTAAAACAACTATTAATATTACGCTCGCAGAAGATGTAATTGGGATTGACGAGGTAGTGGCAGTCGGATATGGTTCCATCTCCAGAAAAGAGGTTACCAGCTCGATCTCATCCATTAAGATCAAGGATATTATTCCTGATGCTACAGCAGGTCCATTGAACTCTTTGCAAGGTAAAATAACCGGTATGACAATTTCCGGTGGTACCATACAATTGCGGGGTGCAAACTCAATCAACGCCACGATGGGTCCTTTTGTCGTTGTTGATGGTGTTCCCGGAGGAAGCGTTCCGGCTTCACGCGAAGATATTGAGTCTATTGACGTGCTTAAGGATGGTTCTGCGGCTGCTATATATGGTTCCCGTGCTTCAGGAGGTGTAATCCTGGTTACTACAAAAAGGGCAAAAGAGGGCAAAGCTGTTGTTCAATATACCTCTGAAATTTCTGCTCAAACGATACGTACAAGGCCTGATGTTTTGAGTGCGGATGAATTTATGCAAAAATACCCGACAGCAACAAATTTTGGTGGAAAAACAGACTGGTTTAATACGATATCAAGAACCCCTTTCACTCATCGTCATAATGTCAACTTTACCGGAGGCACAAGAAATTTAAAGGTATATGCTTCTGTTTTCTATACCGGCGATAAAACCATATCAAAGGGATTGGATGATTCCTCATTGGGTGGTCACCTGGGATTTGATGTCAGGACTTTAAAGGATATGCTGACAATTTCCGGACATCTTAATTACGTGCAATCCAACAGTAATGGAGCCGGCGCAAATTTTGGAATGGCTTTACAACTTAGTCCCACGATTCCCGCATATAAGGCAGATGATCCGACCGGTTATAATCGGTTGCCCGGAAACCAACAGAATAATCCTCTTGCCGAGATGTTCCTGAACAAAAATACCTATAAATCATACGGACTTACAGCAGATGCAACGGCAAAATTACAAATTACAAATGATTTAAGTACATCTCTTATGGTCGCCAGCAGCGGGAGTAATAGTACCGGCAATAGCTATAGTTCACCTTATGCTATGAACTCTGTTTCTTCCGGACTGAATGGAGAAGGAACATTATCATACCAAAATTCATCAAGCAATACTTTGGAATGGACGGCAAATTATAACAAATCCTTTGATAAACACAATATCAAACTATTGGCAGGCTATTCCTACCAGGATGGAAGTTCCTGGAATATGAGCATGTACAACACAAACTTCCCTGTGCCGGGCATTGAAACCTGGGATATGCAATCGGGTAACGGTTTGTTAGGTACGGCCTGGAATTCAACGGCAAAAATGAACTCTTACAGAGCCCCCGATACCCGCCTGATTTCCGGCTTTGGTCGTATCAACTACAAGTTCAATGAAAAATACATGTTGGCAGCAAGTATTCGCCGCGAAGGTTCGTCCAAGTTTGCCGAAGGACACAAGTGGGGTTGGTTCCCGGCTGCATCTGTCGGATGGAGCATCAGCAACGAGAATTTCATGAAGGATATCTCATGGCTGAGCAATCTTAAGTTACGTGCCGGTTGGGGCCGGACAGGAAACCAGGGTATTGGGGCCGGTCAAACCCAACGGGTTCTTGGAATTCTTGGGAACACATTTGTAAATGGGGATTTTATCAAAAACTATGGCTTGAAAATGTTAAAGCCCGGTACTACCGATCAGTATGTTAACCCGGCGAGTACACTTCAATGGGAAACCAAAGACGACTTCGATGCAGGTTTAGAGTTTTCCCTCTTTAAAGACCGCATTTACGGTTCGATAGATGTGTATGACCGTGAATCGAATAATCTGATTTACTACATTCAGGTGCCTCAACCACCAAATGTATATCCCCAAACGCTTAAAAATGCAGGCAGCATGACAAACAAAGGGGTTGAGTTTGAGTTGTCGGGAGTTGTTATCGACAATAAAGATTTCAACTATACAACAACCCTTAGATTTTCCCATAATAAAAACACTATTACCACCTTAGACGGCAGCGACACGAAGCAATATCTTCACGAAATAAGCCTTCCCGGAATGTCGCAAGAATGGGGAGTGATGTTGGAAAGCGGCGGTGACATAGGAAAGTTCTATACCTACAGGTATGCAGGTCTTGATGCCGATGGCAAATGGTTGGTTTACAATAAAGCCGGTCAGCCAATACCATACGCACAAGCGAAACAGGAAGATAAGGTGAAAATGGGCAATGCAATCCCTCAGGTTCAACTTTCATGGGACAATAGCTTCACCTATAAAAATTGGGATGCGAGCCTGTTCTTCCGCTCCTGGTTGGGATATAACGTAATGAACGAATTGGAAATGGGATACGGTCTTCCCTATGCCAGCGCCAATAAAAACGTTTTAACCAGCGCCTGGGGAAGAAATGCCAACATCAAAACAACCCCGATTAATACATCCTACTTTATGCAAAATGGTAACTTCCTAAAACTGGATGCAGTTACCATTGGTTACAATCTTGTAATACCCTCCATTAAAAACTACATTAGCAAGGTTCGAATTTATGCTACCGGCCGTAACCTCTTCTGCTTAACTTCTTATAAAGGTATTGACCCCGAAGTTAACGTAAATGGATTGACTCCCGGATTTGAATCACAAGGTGTTGGTCCGCAAACAAGAATTTGGATGCTTGGAGCTCAAATAACTTTTTAACCTCCAATAAAATATATAAAATGAAAAAAGCAATTAAAATAGGGATGTTGTGCCCTCTGCTGATTATATTGATCGCAGTTACCTCATGTACAAAATTGGATGAAAAGGTTTACTCATCGGTTACACCTGAAAACTATTTCAAAACTCAAAACGATGTGTATAGTTTCTTTGGCCTTTCGAATTATCGCATTCAAGACTATTTACCTTACAGTTCCTGGCGTGCCCAGGAAATTGGGACTGACGAATTAACGCTTCCCAAAAGAGGTGCAGACTGGTACGATGGAGGTAAGTTTGTCCGTTTCCAACATCACGCCTGGAATGAACAAGATGATGAATTAAAGGATAGATGGCTTAAAGCTGTAAGTGGGATTACCCAAATAGTTGATATAAAAGGCCAACTTTCAGGAATGGACCTTACGAAATTCAACATCTCTGACGATGTTAAAAAAGGTATGCTTGCACAATGTGATTGCAGAATGGCTTATTTATACTTAAGGGGTTTAGACTTTTTCGGAGACTTTGTTATCTACGATCCAAAAGCTATCACACTTCCCAAGCGTAGCAAGGCTGAAAAGGTCTTTAATCTTATTGAGACAACCCTGACAACTGCGTTGCCCAATCTTCCAAAGAAGACTTCAGGTCAGGACCAGGATGGTACTGTTACACAAGGAGGCGCCGCAGCCATGTTGATACAACTTTACCTCAATGCAGAACGCTATACCAATAAACCCATGTATGACAAGTGTAAAGAGATTGCACAAAAGCTGATAAATGGCGATTATGGAGGATATTCCCTTGACCCGAGTTGGAATGGAAGATGGAATAAAGACAACTATAAATCAAACGATATGCTTTGGTGCCTCCGCTCCCGAAAAGATAACGGTTGGAGATACGGTTGGGTGACCGGTTCAAATCATTACAATGTTATGCCGTACTTCAACAATTCACTCACCGGTGATGGTAACGGATGGTGTTTGTCTCCCTCGTCTGACCCATTTGGAAAACCATACACCTCAAAAATGGGCCGGCCTTATGCGAAGATGAATGATAAAGATTTAAGAAAGCAACCCTACCAGTACTGGCCTACTACTGATAATTTTACCGGAATGTTATTGGTTGGACTTCTGCGCAATCAGGTAACTGGTGTTACAGCCACAGGGGTAAAGGAAATATCTGGTCAACCTTTAATCATGTATGACCAAATTTGCAGGTACTCTATTTTAAAAGGTAATACCCATGCCGATACTGCAGCACTAGTTTCATCTGTAGAAGAAGGTGGTGACGAAAATAGCGGCATCCGTTGTGTAAAGATTTTTACCCCTGATGATAACCACATAGATGAGTATTACTCAACAGCAGCGCCGATTTATACCTTAACTGAGGCCTACTTTGCTTTAGCGGAATGTAAATATCGTTCCGGAGACAAAGGTGGAGCAGCCGATCTGATCAATGCTGTTCGCAAACGTAACTTTGCAGGTAATGTTGATCCCAATCCTGTGACATCAGTTAACCTCGATGATTACAGATTCCTGGATGAATATATGATAGAGTTCCTTTGGGAAGGTCGCCGCCGCCCTGATTTAATTCGCTGGGGCAAGTATCATACAGAGTCATGGTGGGATCATGTGCCTTCGGCACTTGACCAAACACCGGATCCTAACAATTACGGTAAACCAATGTCTTTCCGCTATCCGGTTCCTCAAGCTGCACTTGCTGGTAATCCGAAATTAAGAGAAGCTGCGGAATAATTTTCAAGCACGAACTTTTTCTAAATGAGACTGAAAACGCTTATGCACAAAAGCCCCATAGATAATAGAAGCTATGGGGCTTTATTTTAGTTTTGTTGTTCTAAAATAGTCAACCTATTTTAGAACTATACAAGGACTTTATAAGGTAAGAATTAATCGGATACGGTAAATAATGAATATAATGTTATGGAGAAACAACAACGCTTACAATCGTTAGATGCCCTTAGGGGTTTCGATATGCTTTTTATTATGGGAGGGGCCGCCATTGTAAAGGCACTCTATATATTATTTCCAAACGGCTTCTTCGAGTCGCTGGCAAAGAGCATGGAGCACCCCCAGTGGAATGGTCTATCGCATCACGACACGATTTTCCCCTTGTTTTTATTTATTGCCGGTATATCATTCCCGTTTTCATTGGCAAAACAAATAGATAATGGCAAAAGCAGATCTTCGATATTCAAAACGGTTATTCGTCGGGGAATTGTTCTCACGATAATGGGAATACTCTATAACGGATTCCTTAACTTTGATTTTGCCAATATGCGCATAGCCAGTGTACTTGCACGTATTGGTCTGGCATGGATGTTTGGCGCCTTGATTTACATGAATGCCGGACATAAGGCAAGAATTATTACAGTTATCTCCATTTTGGTTGGTTACTGGTTGCTTATCGGATTTATTACTGCACCTGATGCACCTCCCGGTACAGACCCGCTATCCATGCAGGGTAGTTTGGTTGGTTATATTGATAGACTATTTCTTCCTGGCATACTACTTTCCGGAGGTATTCATGACCCAGAGGGAATACTGGGACTAATTCCCTCCATTGCCACAGCCCTGCTTGGGATGCTAACCGGTGATTACATCAGGATGCAAAGGGAAGGATTAACCCCTCAAAAAAAAGTAGTTAAAATGCTGATTTACGGCGCTGCTCTCATTGTTATTGGCTGCATCTGGAGTTTGGTTTTCCCGTTAAACAAGAATTTATGGACAAGCTCATTCACATGCGTAGTGGGAGGATATTCCCTGATCATGTTTGCCATTTTTTACTATATAATTGATGTAAAAAATCACCGCAATTGGTCTTTCTTTTTTGTGATAATTGGAATGAACTCCTTAACCATTTATTGGGTGCAATTAATAATGGGATATAGACATGATATACCCGACTTTTTCCTCGCAGGGATCACAAAAATGTTGCCACTAACGGCCCAACCTTTAATGAGCGCCATAGGCTACACGGCAACCTGTTGGTTATTCCTGTACTTTCTCTACCGTCAAAAGATTTTCTTAAAGGTGTAGTTTGAATAAGATCTGGAAAGGGGTTGTGACCAGATAGTCAGGCAAATCAAAAGGCTTAGAAGTAATGTATATTGCTTATATTTAAAGCGTTAAAACAAAGGAAGAAGAAAAACATGAGGACTAACACGGGTGGGTATGGGAGAAATATGCCCCCATAGCTTAAAAATCAGCCAAATAGAGGGGCAAATACCCCCAGCAATGGTATGCAGAATTTTGTTAGGAGCGAATTCAAAAGGGAACTTGTTCACTTTTGATGAGTGACGACACAAAATCTATAAATATAAAGATTTAAATCACGGACTTAAATTCATTTGGCCGCAATTGAATAGCTTTTGCTCATACACCGGATTATTTCCGGTTCAAAAAATTCAAATTAGATATTTAAGTTATTTATTTTAAAGAAACAAATAAAATTAAAGCAATGGAAGAACAAAAAAAAGGATGGTCAAGACGCCAGTTTCTTGGAGCATCGGCTCTCGGAGTAGCCGGGCTGGCAGTATTACCGGGTTTGGCCGGTTGCACACAGTCGGTGGTTGACAATGACCTTAAATTAGGATTTATCGGATTGGGTCGACAGGCCATGTATTTGCTGAAAGGATTTATGCAAATACATGGAGTTAAGGTAGTTGCAGGATGTGATGTTTATGGTATCAAACGTAAAAGATTCGAAAAAAGAGTTACGACATTTTACTCTACAGCGGTCAATAAAATTAAAATTGAATCCTATGAGAAGTATGGTGATTTATTGAAACGAAAAGATATCAATGCAGTAGTTATTGCTGTTCCTGACCATTCGCATGCAATGATTGCCATCGCTGCATTGAAAGCTGGCAAAGATGTTTATCTTGAGAAACCGATGACTTTCACCATCAAAGAAGGCCAGGAACTGAAAAAAGTGGTCCGTGAAACAGGACGAATATTCGGGCTTGGAAGCCAGCAGCGTTCAGATCCGAACTTTCAGCATGCTGTCAATCTCGTACAAACGGGCGCTCTTGGAAAAATCAAGAAGGTGAATGCCTATGTTGGTGCACCTCCGAAACCTTACACGCTTCCTGAAGAACCAATCCCTGCTGATCTGAACTGGGATCTTTGGTTGGGACCACTTCCAGACACTATTCACTATAACAAAGAGCTGGATCCAATCATCTCGCTCGATCCCGAAGTAAATGAAAAAATCTGGGGTGGCTGGCGCTGGTACAAAGAGACGGGCGGCGGTTTCACGACCGACTGGGGCGCTCATATGTTCGACATCGCACAATGGGGTCTTGGCATGGACAGAAACGGTCCGGTTGAAATCTCTCCGATTGGCGACGGCTCCGAATATATTTCATGGACCTATGCCAATGGCGTGGTGATGACTTCCGAACCATTCGACGAAAAGAAAACCACCGGGGTTAAATTCATCGGTGAAAAAGGGTGGATTGAAGTTTCACGCGGCTATTTCAATGCTTCCGATCCCAGATTATTTTCTGCCGAGAAGGCAAAATTGGATGGCCCTTACGAAACAAAAATTCCTCACCTGGTCAACTTCATCGAGTCGGTGAAAGGGCGTAAAGATCCTATCGTTCCGGTTGAAATCGGACATAGCAGTTGCTGTGTTTGTACATTGGGTAATATAGCCTGCGATCTCAAACGGACAATCAAATGGAATCCGGAAACCGAGACATTTATCGGCGATACCGATGGCGCAGCAACTAAAAAGCTCCATTACCAATATCGTGCCGGCTGGAAATTGATTTAGTTTTTGCACTAAGCGAATAAAAAATAAAGGAGGGTGTCTCAAAAATTGGGACATCCTCCTTTATTTTTTTTTTCATAAATACAATACTTCGGTAAATTTTAAGCGGCAATTTTGCCATAATCCAGTAGTTTAAAAATAATACTCTTTAGCTTATGCTGTTTGTTGATTAAAATACAAACATAGGGACTTTGACAATTTTTTGATTTTTTGGCGTGTTTGGGTTTATAGCAAACATGCACATAAATCTTTCGGGCATCAAAGTGTTGTTATACATTGTTTTATAACGATACAGAAATTCAATTTGGAAGTGTGCCTGATAATAGAGAACAATTTTTTCACCATCGTGCTTCAAATCAGTGGAGAAGGATATTTTTCTTGACATCTCTCTTTGAACTGTTCAGCATTTTCAGTCACAAGACTTGCGTAATGGGTCAATAAGTTCAATCCTTTTTTTTTCAATTCATCAGCCGGGGGTGTTTGCCATGCTTTTAAATGCAGTGCTGTGTTATTGAGAATATCAACTACTGCAAACCCACATATATCCAGGCCCCATTTTGCTGCACCAGCAACACCAGACCAGTATCTTCCTCTTCCGTAAGTTGATTTGCCTGCTTTAGGAATATAACTTGGATCTAGTGCGATAACCGTTTCAGTAGAAACTGTTTGTTTGATCAACAGCTTTTTAAAAGAGTAGAAGTCAAATTCTTTCTCAAATTGATTTCTGAATGTCTGCTCACAAAGAGGACTAAATCGTCCAAGTTGCAAGAAATTAATCCTACCTTTGATGCTCAAAATATGCCAAAGAACGCTAACAATAAAATCTTTTCGTGATTTATTCAGCCTATCGAAAACGCAATTTTATAATATGATGGTAATCAATTGTTTGATAGATTTATTAACCTTAGGGATCATGTTTAAAAAATTATGGGATCATCTTTTAAATTACTTATTTCTAAGGTTCTAAACAAATTATTTCACACTTATTTTTTGTTTATTTTATTGATATTCAAATATTTATATTAAAATTTATCGAACCATTGTTACTATATTACATTTAATTAATCAAGGATATATTCTTATCATTCCTTTAGTTATTCAAGTATAATTTTAAAATATCAAAGAATTCTATACAAAAATAACTTTGATATGGCTCTTTATAAATAATTGGTGAGTCAAAGAATTATCAATTGTTCAAAGAACAATTAGCATGCCGCTTTGGGAAAGGGAGCATTCTGCCATCAACCCGCAACTACCCCTGCGCTGCAATCAATATCTCCATAATTTTCTTGCCGGCTGCGGCAACGGAGGTTCCGGGACCAAAAATGGCAACTACCCCGGCATCGTAGAGGAATTGATAATCCTGCGAAGGAATGACCCCGCCGGCGATGACCATGATATCTTCGCGGCCCAGCTTTTTCATCTCTTCGATAACGGCCGGGATCAGCGTTTTGTGACCCGCTGCCAGCGAGGAGATACCCATGATGTGAACGTCGTTCTCAACGGCCTGTTTGGCTGCCTCAGCGGGCGTTTGGAACAGCGGGCCCATGTCGACATCGAATCCCAGGTCGGCATAGCCGGTCGCGACCACTTTGGCGCCGCGGTCGTGGCCGTCCTGACCCATCTTGGCAATCATGATCCTTGGCTGCCGGCCCTCTTTCTCTGCAAATTTGTGGACGAGCTCCTTCGCACTGGCGAAAACGCTGTCATTTTTAGCTTCTGATGAATACACGCCTGATATGGTTCTGATGGTTGCTTTGTATCTTCCTGCAATTTTCTCACATGCGGAGGAGATCTCTCCCAGGGTTGCGCGCTTTTGCGCCGCATCGACGGCCAATTCGAGCAGGTTGCCCCTGCCCGACCGCGCACAAGCCGTGATCGCTTCAAGGGATGCGGCTACCTCGGCTTCGTTGCGGTTGGCCCGCAGTTGGTTCAGCCTTTCAATCTGGGAAAGACGAACAGCACTGTTGTCAATTTCCAGGATATCGATCGGATCTTCCTTCTCCAACCGGTATTTGTTCACACCGATAATGGCCTGGGAAGCAGAGTCGATACGTCCTTGTGTACGTGCTGCAGCCTCTTCGATGCGCATCTTCGGAACGCCTGTCTCGATGGCTTTCGACATTCCGCCAAGCGCTTCGACCTCTTCGATCAAAGCCCAGGCTTTTTTGAATATCTCATTCGTCAGCGACTCCACGTAATAGGATCCGGCCCAGGGATCCAGCGAACGGCAGATTTCCGTCTCCTGCTGGAGGTAGATCTGGGTGTTCCTGGCGATCCTGGCGGAGAAGTCGGTAGGCAGGGCTATCGCCTCGTCCAGTGCGTTGGTATGCAGGGATTGGGTGTGTCCCAGGACTGCGGCAAGGGCTTCGATGCAGGTGCGCCCGACATTGTTGTATGGATCCTGCTCGGTCAGCGACCAGCCGGAAGTCTGGGAGTGGGTGCGTAATGCCATTGATTTGGCGCTATTCGGATTAAACTGTTTGACCATCTTGGCCCAGATCATCCTCGCGGCGCGCATCTTGGCGAT
>CAYHQN010000073.1:0-21752 GCA_964358545.1 uncultured Tangfeifania sp.
TGTCAATCACCCATTGTTACAAACACCAAAATAATGTTCTCGCTGAATCGCTGCTCTTTGGTCAATTAAGAATAATTTTAAATAATAATTAGTACTTTTGCATCGTGGTAAAAAAGTTAGCATATATTTTTATTTTTCTTTCAGTAATTATTACTGTTAGTCATAGCATTATTAACCACTACCATCATTTTGAAACGGCTGTTGCTGAATCGCACCACCATCATGATAATGGTGGTGATCAGGGCCATAGTCTGTTTTCTTTCGGGCAAATCGATGAATCCTACATTCAATCAAACAATCAGCTTAACTTAAATAACAACTTTGTATTCCTGTTTATTGTTCATACATTTATCAATCTTGAATTAATTGGTGACACGGATAAGCAAGAATTTTCTATCGCAGAGGATTATCCTCCCTCCGATAATCCGTTTAGCAAATCCCACTCGCTTAGAGGACCTCCTATTTCTTAATCCTTCAAACTAAAACTTTTAATGTTTTAGATTTTACCTGTAAGGGGATGCCCTTATAGGATATCCTATTTTATATTTCAAAATAAATAAAGAAATGCTAAACAAAATCATAGCGTTCTCAATAAAGAACAAACTCATCATAGGGCTATTTGTGTTAGCTCTTATTGGTTACGGCAGTTACCAAATAACCAAACTGCCAATAGATGCCGTTCCTGATATCACCGATAATCAGGTACAGGTAATTACAGTAGCTCCGGCATTGGGCGCACCTGATGTGGAACGACTTATAACTTTCCCCATTGAACAGGTAAATAGTAACATTCCGGGCTTAAAACAAATCAGAAGTTTTTCTCGTTTTGGTTTGTCGGTAGTTACCATTGTATTCAACGATGGGGTGGATGTGTATTGGGCAAGGCAACAGGTTACCGAACGTCTCCAGGAAGCACAGGATCAGATTCCAAAAGGTTTTGGCACACCAAAGTTAGCCCCTGTTACAACAGGCCTTGGCGAAATTTACCAATATACCATCAGGCCCAAGAAAGGGTACGAATCTAAATATTCCGCAATGGACTTACGTACTATTCAGGACTGGATTGTACGAAGACAGTTGTTAGGGGTAAAAGGTGTTGCCGATGTGAGTAGCTTTGGAGGTTACCTCAAGCAATACGAAATTGCTGTAAATCCGGCTAAACTCAAAGCAAATAACATCACAATTAATGATGTATTTAATTCTCTTGAAAGTAACAATCAAAATACTGGTGGAGCATACATAGAAAAGGGTTCGACAGTTTTATTTATCAGAACTGAAGGTTTGGTCGGTTCAATTGATGACATACAAAAAATAGTTGTTAAAAACTTAGATAATGGCAGTCCTTTACTAATAAGGGATGTAGCTGACGTTCGGCTTGGAAGCGCTACCCGGTATGGAGCCATGACATATAATGGTATGAGTGAGGTTTCGGGTGCTGTTGTGATGATGCTCAAAGGTGCAAACAGTAATCAGGTAATTGAAGACATTAAAGAGCGAATAGAGCTAATTCGAAAAACATTGCCTGAAGGTGTAATGATAGATCCGTTTCTCGACCGTACTAAGATGGTGAACAATTCCATCAGCACTGTTTCGAAAAATTTAATGGAAGGTGCGTTGATTGTGATTTTTGTTTTGGTTTTATTTCTTGGAAATTTCAGGGCAGGGTTTCTTGTCGCTTCTGTAATTCCCTTATCAATGCTCTTTGCAGTGATAATGATGAACTTTTTTGGTGTCAGCGGGAATCTAATGAGCTTAGGGGCATTGGATTTCGGGTTGATTGTAGATGGCGCGGTGATTATTGTTGAATCTGTAATGCATACGCTTACTCATAGCAAACGGTTTGGTAATATTAATAAATTAAGCCAATCAGATATGGATGGCGAAGTAAAACAATCCGCAAGCAGAATGATGAACAGCGCCGTGTTCGGACAGATTATTATTCTTATTGTTTATCTGCCTATTTTCACTTTAGAGGGGATTGAAGGTAAAATGTTCAAGCCAATGGCACAAACAGTTGCCTTCGCCTTGTTAGGTGCATTCATCCTCTCACTCACTTATATTCCAATGATGAGTGCGTTATTTCTGAGCAAAAAAATCTCTCATAAGAAAACTTTTTCCGACAGAATGATGGAACGTCTTGAACGCATCTATCAACATATATTGGCAAAGGCTTTAAATTTTCCAAAAGCAATAATTGCATCTGTTATTGGCCTGTTTGTTATTGCTGTTTTCGTTCTTACGCGATTAGGAGGCGAATTCATCCCGGTTTTGCCTGAAGGAGATTTTGCAGTAGAAACAAGGGTATTGCCCGGAAGTAATTTAAATACTTCTATGAATGCAGTTTCAACCGGGGCAAGGATCTTATTAAACAAATTTCCCGAAATAGAAAAAATTGTCGGAAAAACAGGCAGTAGTGAAATCCCCACTGATCCAATGCCTATTGATGCTACCGACATGATGATTATTTTAAAAGATAAAAGTGAATGGACATCAGCCTCTACCTATCAGGAACTGGAAGCAAAAATGAGTAAAGCGCTGGAAGATGTTCCGGGAGTAACCTTTGGATTTCAATATCCCGTAGCGATGCGTTTTAACGAACTTATATCAGGGGCAAGGCAGGATGTTGTTTGCAAAATATTCGGTGAAAACCTTGACACACTTGCTCTTTATGCAAGAAAATTAGGAAATATCGCCAACACAGTTGACGGTAATAGTGGATTATATGTAGAAGCTGTTACAGGTATGCCTCAAATTGTAATTCAATACAATCGTTCATCCATTGCCCAATATGGCTTAACCATCAGCGATATTAACAAAGTGGTCAATACTGCATTTGCAGGCCAAAGCAGTGGCCTGGTTTACGAGGGGGAAAAGCGCTTTGATTTGGTTGTTCGTTTAGGAGGAGAACAACGAAAAAGCCTGGAGGATGTTCAAAATCTTTTGATCCCCACCTCAAAGGGTACGCAAATACCATTGTATCAGGTAGCTAAAGTGGAAGTTATTGAAGGTTCGAACCAAATTCAACGGGAAAATGCCCAACGAAGAATTATTGTTGGTTTTAACGTAAGGGATAGAGATATTCAAAGCATGGTTAAAGAACTACAACAAAAAGTAGAGCAACAAATCAAATTTCCACCGGGATACTATGTTACCTACGGAGGGGCATTTGAAAATCTGGTAGCTGCTAAAAACCGTTTAAGCATCGCGGTTCCTGTTTCATTACTTTTAATTTTCCTTATGTTGTATTTCGCCTTTGGGTCGGTAAAGCATGGATTGCTTATTTACTCTGCTATTCCCCTTTCAGCTATTGGAGGTATTTTAGCTTTGGCTACTCGTGGAATACCATTCAGTATATCAGCAGGGGTAGGTTTTATCGCATTATTTGGTGTGGCTGTTTTAAATGGCATTGTACTTATAGCAGAATTTAATCGTTTAAAAAGCGAAGGATGGGACGACCTTAGAAAGATAGTTATTCAGGGAACAAAAATTCGTTTACGTCCGGTATTAATGACTGCTTTTGTTGCATCACTTGGCTTTTTACCAATGGCGCTCAGCCACGGAGAAGGCGCGGAAGTTCAGCGGCCTTTGGCTACCGTGGTAATTGGCGGCCTATTGATTGCAACCTTACTTACTTTATTCGTTTTACCGATTCTATATATTCTGTTTGAAAAGGGAAGTGATAAAAAGAAGATCAATATCAGTGCCGTTGCCCCTATTTTACTGCTTGCCTTTTTATTTTTTGCAAATAGTGCAAGTTCACAAACTCCAATATCATTACAGGCATCCATTGACACCGCCCTGAAAAATAATCTCTCGCTCCGAAGCGAAAAGTTAAATACAGATTATTTGCAAAAGCTAAAAGGCACGGGATGGAATGTTCCGCAAACAAATGCTTCTATTGACTATGGTCAAATCAACAGCGCGTACACCGACAATAAATTCAGTGTTCAGCAAAACATCAAATTTCCAACTGTATATGCACGACAGAAAAGTGTTCTTAATGAGGAATGGAAAAACGGAATGCTGAATATCAATGTGAAAGAAAATGAATTAAAAAAGCAAGTTACTCAGGCGTATTATGATCTGTTGTATTTAAGGCACAAACAGATACTTTTGAAGCATACGGATAGTATTTATGTAACGTTTCTTCAAAACGCAGAATTACGTCTTAATGCGGGCGCAAGCAATATCCTTGAAAAAACCACTGCCGAGACCCAGCGGGGACAGATTCATATTCAGTTAAAACAATTGGAAAACGATTATTCGATTGTTCAAATGCAGTTCAAGCTATTGTTGAATACGAATATTGATTTCATTCCTCAAGAATCTGATTTCAAGCTTGCTTTGCCACAATTTGCAGATACTACGGCAATTGAACAGCATCCGTATATCAAACAATTGCAACATCAACAGCAAATAGGATTGTCAAAATACAAACTGGAAAAATCAAAATTATTGCCTGATATTTTTGCAGCATACAATAATATGACTATCCAGGGGGTTGGAGCAGACAATAATTTTTATTCGTCTTCAGACAGGTTTCAATCTTTTCAGGTTGGCATTGGAATCCCATTATTTTTTGGTTCACAAAAATCGGGTATCAGTGCAATGAAAATTAATACGATGCTACTTCAAAACAATTACTATAATGGGCTGAAAACGATGCAAAGCGAATACCTTCAAGCTATTAGCAATTATAACAAGCATCTGGAAACAGTAAACTATTATGAAGATACGGCTTTGAAAAATGCAGGCATGATTATAAAAACAGCCAACCTTCAATTTCAAAATGGTGAAATCAATTACCTGGAATGGGTATTACTCACTAACAACGCAATAAACATTCAGAGTGAATACGCCGATGAAGTAAAAGCCTTAAACCAAAGTATTATTCAACTAAATTCATTTAACAACAAATAAAGCCATCATACAATGAAAAATATAATTGTCTTATCAATACTATTCGTAACGTTCATAGCTTGCAATAAGCAACAGAAAACAGAAAATAAAACAGAAACATCTGTTAATGAAAACATTGTAAATATGACGGATGCACAATTAAAGAACGCAGGTATTGCAACGGGTAAAATGGAACAAAAAAACATCTCACCTATTTTGAAACTCGCTGGAGCAGTGAGGGTGCCACCTGCAAATATTGTTAGCATCAGTTTTCCATTAGGAGGTTATTTAAAATCTTCAAAACTACTTCCAGGAATGCAGGTGAGAAATGACGAAGTAATTGCCATTATGGAAGACCAGCAAATTATACAGTTGCAACAAGATTATTTAACGGCAAAAGCAAAACTTCCTTTTTTTGAGCAGGAATTTAACCGGCAAAAGGAATTAAATCAAAGTAAAGCGAGTAGCGATAAATTATTACAGCAAACGCAAGCCGATTATATGGGCCAGAAAATTTTAGTCAACGCATTATTTCAAAAGTTGCAATTAATAGGGATTAATCCTTCCGGATTGAATGAAAACAATATTTCCCGCAGCGTAAACCTTTATTCTCCCATTGATGGCTTTATATCAGAAGTAAATGTAAACATCGGAAAATATGTAAATCCATCAGATATATTATTTGAAATTGTGGACCCTTCGGATATTGATATTGTACTGAATGTTTTTGAAAAAGATGTTAATAGGTTATTGCCAGGACAAAAGGTTATTGCTTATACCAATATCAATCCTGAAAAGAAATATTCTGCCGATATATTTTTAATAGGCAAGGAGCTCTCGCAGGACAGGAACGTTGAAGTTTATTGCCATTTTCATCACTACGACAAAGCACTCCTCCCGGGAATGTTTATGAACGCTGAAATAGAAGTACAAACCATCAATGCATGGGTGTTACCTGAAGATGCTGTAGTAAGTTTTGAAAACAAGAAATATGTTTTTGTGGCAAAAGGGAAAAACGATTTTGAAATGATGGAAGTTAAAACAGGAAATACGAATGATGGTTACATAGAGATCATTCCAGGTAATACAGCTCCATTTGAAAATCTTCCTTTTGTTACTAAAGGTGCATATAACTTGCTGATGAAAATTAAAAATACTTCAGAAGAATAATGAAAATAATTGGTAAACCATAAAAAGAGGATATATGAACTATACACAAACATTTTTTTCACGCCAGTTCCTATGGGAGATTGTTCGCATTCTCACTGTTGGAATAGCAAGTTTATTATTTTTTCTGAATGTTATTCCGTTACCTGTTTTAATAGCTGCAATGGCTTTGGGCCTTTACTCATTGGTGAAAACTGCCATCCATGATTTAGTTAAGGAGCGAAAAATTGGTACCGAAATCTTTATCACCATTGCTGTAATTATTTCTGTTCTTGGTAAAGAATATCTGGCGGGTTCTGTGGTGCTCATGATTATTTTGATTGCTGAATATATTGCAAGCGCAAGCGGTGAAAAAGCAAGATCATCGATTAAAGAGTTAATCGGTTCCGTACCAAAAACAGCAATTGTAAAAAAAGCCGGGATGGAACACATAGTTCAGATAATTGATTTGCAAATTGGCGATATTATTCTTGTAAAAGCAGGTGAGAAAATACCCGTTGATGGCAAAGTTGCTGCTGGTACGGGCTCTGTTAACCAGGCGCCAATTACAGGTGAAAGTGTGCCAGTTGAAAAAGTGGTGGGAAATGATGCGTTTGCCGGTACTATTGTCGAGCTGGGTGCGCTGGATATACAAATGACAAAAGCAGCAAATGACACCATTTTTTCACGCATTATTTCCTTAGTTGAAGAAGCTGAAAAGGAACAAGCTCCTATTGAAAAATTTACTGACAAAGTTGCTTCGTGGCTTATTCCTGTAGTATTTATTTTTGTTGGTGCAGTTTACTTTTTTACCCGTGATGTTAAACTTGTAATTGCATTGTTGATTTTTACTTCTCCGGCAGAACTGGGTTTAGCAACACCTTTAGTTACCATCGCGGCAATTGCCCGTGCTGCACGAGAAGGTATCCTAATAAAAGGAGGTTTGTTTTTGGAAGAGCTTGCTAAAATTACGACAATCGTTTTTGATAAAACGGGAACATTGACTGTAGGTAGTCCGACAGTTAACAATGTGGAGGTAATAGATAATGGATTTAATGAAAATCAATTGATACAATTTGCAGCGGCAGTAGACAGACGTTCAAGTCATCCTCTTGCTAAAGCAATATTAAGTTATGCAGATAAGCTCAATTTATCTTATCCAGAGCCGGAAAATTTTGAAGTAATAAATGGGCGTGGTGTTACTGCAAAAGTTAAGGGCAAATCCATTTTATTAGGCAATAAGGCGTTTATGAATGAAAACAAAATCGCCCTTTTAACAACTCAAAGCAATCAACCTGATACTGCTGTTTATCTTGCAGTCAACAATAATTTAGCAGGTATCTTATATGTTTCAGATGCGATAAGAGATGGAGCAAGAGATATGATTACCGGTTTAAGAAAAAGTGGGATTAAGGATATTGTAATGCTAACAGGCGATAATCCCGAAACTGCAAAGTATGTTGCGGACCAGATAGGAATTAAAGATTTCAGAGCAAATTTGTTGCCAGAGGATAAAATTAACATTATAAAAGAACTCCAAAAAAACGGTTCCAAAGTAACGATGGTAGGTGATGGGATCAATGATGCCCCGGCTTTAGTTCAGGCAAATATTGGTATTGCAATGGGTGCGGTAGGTACTGAGGCCGCAATGGAGGCGGCTGACATTGTTCTCATGCAGGATAAATTAGAAAAGATTGCAAGGGCGAGGGCTATTAGTAAAAGGGCATTTCGTACTATTAAAGAAAATATTATTGTTGGCGTTGGCGTTGTTCATGTGATTGGGATTACTTTGGTCCTGCTTAGAATACTTGGCCCTGTTGAAGCGGCAGCAATTCATCTGTTGCCAGATACATTGGTTTTTCTGAATTCAATAAAACTTTTAAGGATAAAAATCTAAAGCCAGCCCTATTTAACAGCCCTCACCGATGGGGCTTCACCTCAAACAGTAACTTTTGTCAAAGGAATAGTGGCCGGTTCGGTCAATTTAATAATCGGATGCCTCATTGCCGGCCAAACGATGATGTTGGGAAATGTAATTCCGGCAATCATTGTTGGAATTTTCGCTTATGGTTTCAGTATTGTGCTTTATGTAACCTCGGCACAAAATATTGGAGCAACCCGAAGTCAAATCTTGTTTGCTATTGCGCCAATTTGGGGAGTGGTCTTGTCGTATTTATTTGTTCACGAACCCTTCCAATGGGTTCACCTCATTTCGATTGCACTTTTGACTTTAGCTGTTATTGTTACAAATCTATTTTCTCATATACATCTGCATACCCATGTAGTGATGGAACATATTCATTATCATCAACACACTGATGGGCATCATTCTCATTTGCATGATGGAGAAACAGTGCTGGATCGTAAATGGCATTCGCATCTCCATACCCATGACCCTGCAACCCATGAGCATCCTCACGATCCTGACTTGCACCACAGGCATAGTCATTAGAACTTGAATTAAATAAATACAAATGGAAGTTTTAAAATCAATATCAATATTTATTCTTGCCGGGTTTTGTGAAATCGGAGGTGGCTATCTGGTATGGCTATGGCTAAAAGAAGATAAACCCATTTGGTTTGGAGTGCTGGGTGCTTTAATACTTGCACTTTATGGCGTTGTGGCCACTTTGCAGACTTCGAATTTTGCCAGGGTGTATGCAACTTATGGTGGTTTTTTTATCGTCATGTCACTGCTTTGGGCTTATAAAATGGAAAACTATATTCCGGATCGGTTTGACATTATTGGAGCCTTGATCGCCTTATTGGGAGTCGCTATTATTTACTATGCACCCCGGTAATTGGTAATTGCACAAAGGTATGTGTTTACATGTCAGTCGTATTGTTTGCTTCAATAGCAATTCAACAGCGTAGTTCTTAATAAATTTTCATTCAAGTATTCAATGAAATCATTGAATACTTGAATAATTTCTTTATATTCGCCGAATCATTTAATATGATTTAAAAATGAAGGGTCGCGAATTTAAAGATGCCATGTATGAAGGGCTAGCCAAAATGCTCAAAGCCGTCTCGAATCCATCTCGATTGGAAATCATAGAAATGCTTTCTCAGGGAGAAAAAAGCGTTGAAGGCATCGTACAAACGACCAATCTGACTTTTGCCAATGCCTCTCAGCACCTTCAGGTATTGAAGAATAATAACATTGTAAAGTATAGAAAAGAAAAGCAATACGTGTTTTACTCTTTGATCAACGATGATTTTTTGTCTGTTTATCAGCATATTATCCACTATGCATCGCAGGAAATTGCCGAGTTGGAAAGGATTATGAGCCGCCAAAGGAAAGACAATAATGCGCAGCATGCTGTAAGTTTGGTTGAACTGGAACAAATGGTTAATGCCGATAATGTGTTATTACTGGATGTTCGCCCATCGGCTGAATACGAATTTGGACACATCACAGGAGCCATATCAATCCCTATGAACGAGCTCATGGCCAGTTTAAAAAACATCGCCATTAATAAAGAGATTATCGCTTATTGTCGCGGACCGTTTTGCGTGCTGGCCGACGAAGCCGTAAAATTTCTGAAAGAACAGGGATACCAGGTCCGAAGGCTGGACGAAGGTTATCCGGAGTGGAAAATCAAACAATTAGAGATTAATCACACGAATTAGGCTATATGAAAACAATAATAATTTTAGGTGGTGGTGTAGGCGGAATTGTAACCGCTAATGAACTTAGCGACCATTTAGGCGGGGAGCACAAAATTATCCTGATCGAAAAGAATAGCGAACACACATTCGCTCCTTCGTATCTGTGGCTGATGAATGGTGATCGCCAGAAAGAACAAATAAGCGTACCACTCAAATCGCTCCTGAAGAAGAATATTGAAGTAGTAAATGCCATTGTTAGTGAAATTTTTCCGGCTGAACAGAAAGTAAAAGCGGGCGAGAAAGAATACCATTATAATTTCCTCGTAGTAGCGCTTGGTGCTGATTTAGCCCCTGAAAAAATTCAGGGTTGGGATGAAAGCATTCACACCTTTTACACCTTGGAAGGCGCGGAAAAATTACATGAAACGCTGAAAAACTTTTCCGGAGGAAAGGTTGCTGTGGTAATTTCATCGATGCCCTATAAATGCCCCGGAGCACCGCACGAAGGAGCAATGCTTGTTGAAGATTTTCTCAAGTCAAAAGGAATTCGGGAGAAAGTTGAAATCAGCCTTTTTACACCGGAGCCCCAACCGCTGCCTGTTGCCGGACCGGAACTTGGGAATGCAGTCAAAGGTATGCTCGACAAGAAAGGAATTCGCTTTCATCCGTCTATGAACCTGAATTCTGTTGATACAAAATCAAAACAACTGTTTTTCAACGGAAAAGATACTTATGAATATGATTTGCTTATCGTTATTCCGCCCCATCATGCTCCCGAGGTTATTCGAACATCAGATTTGGCGAATGCAAACGGTTGGGTAGATGTAAATCCCGCAACGCTTCAAACGAAGTATGAAAATGTTTTTGCAATTGGCGATATTGCATCGATACCATTGCCCGGCAGGTGGTTCCCGGATAAGCCAATGATGCTACCCAAAGCCGGAGTTTTTGCCCATTTGCAGGCTGAAGTTGTGGCAAAAAATATTGTGAAGGAAATTCAAGGTAAAAAAGCGGATGAAAAATTTTGTGCCGACGGGTACTGTATGCTGGAAGCCGGAGAGGATTTGGCAGGATTTGCTTATGGCGATTTCTTTGGAGAACCGCATCCACAGGTTCATTTAAAACAGATTGGCAGAAAATGGCATCTCGGAAAAGTGTTTTTCGAAAAGTGGTGGTTAAGTCCGATTGGCTTTAAAAAAGTATTTTACAAAAATCTGCTTCAGGTAGGTGGAAAGCTAATCGGCATACCCGTAAAACTTTAATCATGAGCAAACCAATTTATCTCGACTATAACGCCACAACCCCAGTTGATCCGGAGGTTGCGAAAGAAATGATCCCGTACATTGAATCTTTCTACGGAAATCCTTCCAGCTCCTATTCAATCGGGCGAAGCAATAAAGAAGCCGTTGAAAAGGCTAGGGCGAAGGTTGCCGAACTGATCAACTGTCAAGCGGATGAAATCTATTTTACCAGTTGCGCCACCGAATCGAACAACCTTGCAATTAAAGGGATTGCAAGGGCAAACAGCAAAAAAGGGCGTCACATCATTACCTCGGAAATCGAACATCCTGCCGTAACAGAAGTTTGCAAATACCTGGGTTTGGAAGGGTTCGAGATCACTTATCTTCCGGTTGATGGGTTTGGAATGGTTGATCCCAAAGACGTAGAAAACGCGATCCGAAAAGATACGATACTGATTACCATCATGCACGCCAACAACGAGGTTGGAACGATTCAGCCCATTAAGGAAATCGGTGCAATTGCCCGGAAGCAAAATATTGTGTTTCATACCGACGCTTCCCAATCGATTGGAAAAATTGAAACGGATGTCGAAAAACTGGGGGTTGATCTGCTGACCATCGCCGGACATAAATTGTATGCGCCAAAAGGTATCGGAGCGTTGTACATCATGAAGGGAACGCAAATCGAAAATCTGATGCACGGCGCCGGACAGGAAAAAGGCATTCGCCCCGGAACGGAGAATGTCATTCACACAGTCGGACTTGGGAAGGCCTGTGAAGTGGCATTGCGGGATTTCAATCAGAATCAACAAAATATGTTGGCTTCACGAGACAGGCTGCTCGAAGGCTTGATTTCCCATCTTGGCAGTAAAGTTCATATAAACGGAAATCTTGAAAATTGCCTGCCCAATACGCTGAGTGTGGCTTTCGAAAATATCAGTGCCCACACTTTGGCATCTTTCATCAGCAAAGATGTTTTGATTTCTACTGGTTCGGCCTGTCATTCCGGAGAAACGACCATTTCTTCAGTCCTTCAGGCAATGAATCTTGATTTCAGGACAGCGGCTGCAACAGTGCGGATTTCAACCGGAAAACATACGACGAAGGAAGAAATTGATTTTGCAGTCGAAGCGCTTGTCAATGCTATAAAAAAACTCACTTAATAATTTAAATCAACAATCTATGAAGAAACATTTTATTCTACTGGCGTTCATGGCATGTGTTTTTACCGGGATTTATGCCAAATCTCCTATTCCGAATTCAGGTTCCCAAACATCCATAGGAATGGTCATCTATTCAAACGACACCGAAACGGTTTGGAATGCTTTGCGCCTGGCAAACTATTCGAAAAACCAAGGCGATACAGTGAGCATTTTTTTACTCGGGAAAGGTGTAGAACTTGATAACCTGGTAAAAACTGATAAAGATGTTAAAGAGCAAGCTGATAATTTTTTAGGGAGCGGTGGTATTATTCTGGGCTGCGGAACGTGCCTTCAAAGCCGCAAAAACAATGAACCACAGATTTGCAAGTTCTCCTCTCTGGCCGATCTGTACGTACTAATCCGTAAAAACAAAATCGTATTATCATTTTAAATTCTTCAAGGTAATCTAAAACGATACCAGTAATCCATTTACACTATGTTTGACCAAAAGAACTTTGACGAATCCTCTGTTTTTACTCCTGAAAATCTTCTACGAGAAGCGAGGCGACAAAAAAATATCCCGGAAGGCAATATCCCGGAGGTATGTGTCCTCGACCCCGACGGAGATATAGTTAAATATTTGCTAAAAACAAATCAAGCTGAATTGGATAAATATTGGTCTTGTTACCATACAAATCTTTACAAGTTCCAATATAACGAACAGACCATTGGTATTATTGGCAATGCCGTAGGAGCTTCGTTTGCCGTACTATTAGCCGAACAATTATTTGTTTCAGGTTGCAAATTATTAATAAGCATTACTTCGGCTGGTATAATCAATCCACCAAAAAACAATTCACGGTTTATACTTATCGAATCTGCATTGCGTGATGAAGGCACAAGTTATCATTACCTCGCACCTGACAAAGCCGTAGCAATTCACAAAGATTTATATAATTCACTTTCTGTCTTATTTGCTGATACAGAAACATCACTTGAACCAGGTACAAGTTGGACAACTGATGCACCATATCGTGAAACAATAACATCTATTGAAAATGCAAAGAATCTTGGTGTAACGGCGGTTGAAATGGAAGCTTCAGCCTTGTATGCATTCGGTATAGCAAGAAAGAAAAACATTATCTGTTTTGCACATTTAACCAATTCAATGGCGCAGAATGGAATTGATTTTGAAAAGGGGATTGAAAACGGTAGCATTGATTCATTGAATTTAATTTATCGCACAATTAACCAGTTAAATAACATTTAGTGATTAAAATACATTTTATCATGAATTGGTTGAAAGTAAAGGGTTTCCAATTAAGCGAAAAGTGTTTGTCTATGAAATTTGTCAGGCAAAAACCGCATCTGCAATTCTATCAGATTTTCCACATTTTTCGATTTTTGTGCCTTGTAAACTGGTAATTTATGAAAACGATGAAAAACAGTTATTTCAACAATGAATAAGGATATAATGTTAAAGGCAATTGACTCCAATCAGGAACTTTACAGAGAAGCGACAACACTTTTACGTACACTAAAATCATTAATAAAATCACTTTCTGATGATTAGACATTTTTAACAAACAATTATTAATAATATATCTATGAAAAAATTAATTGCCTTTTCGATTATTGTTTTGAGTATTGTTGCTATTAGCATCTTAACAAAACAACAAGCATTTTATCATCCTGAATTCAGTAAATTATCTACTTCATTTGGAATCAGCACAGCTAATGCCTACCCTCCAGCAGTAGGCATCTTAGGCAATTCCAAAAATTGCCTCTCTTGCCATGCAAATAACGGTCAATGGAATGACGATGACAAAACAATCATTGACATTGTGGACAAAGACACAAAAAAATCATTTATGCAACTTGACGGAACATTTTTAATTGAAACAAAAAGAGGGGAACAAAAAACAGTTCTCACCATAATCGGAAGAAAAAAAGATAATTCAGTTTCTGCCCCACATCGCAATGCCTGGCTCTATATTGACCCAAAAACAATCGGAACAAGTTCACTTTCAAAATTTGCTCCCAACTGGGATGTAAATCTACCAATATCGTGTCGCTTGGTTGGTGATAAACTTAGTGGTTATGAAAATGCTGACATCACAAGTTTACCTATGACCATTCAGCCATTAAGTAATGCAAAGGATGCCGAAATGCAATTGCAGGTAATGCTGACTAAAGGTGAAAGCGTGAAAGGTAATGCACATGAAGGAATGATCGAAAATTATTTTGAAAGAAAAGTAATACTCAAAATTATTCAATAACATTTTAACAATACTATAATGAAAATAGGAATTATCCTTGAAACTAAAGAGTTTGAAAAAGCCTGGAACGCTTTTCGCTTTGCTGTGACCGCGAAAAAAACAGGACATGAAGTGAAGGTATTTTTGATGGGTGAAGCCGTTGAATGCGAAGGTCTGACCCACGAAAAGTACAATGTTGACGAACAATTGAGAAAATTCGTTGAAATAGGGGGTGAAATTTTGGCCTGTGGCACTTGCCTGAAATCGCGTCATCTGGACAGCACCGAAGCCTGCCCTATCTCAACCATGGTTGATTGTGTGGAATTGGTGGTTTGGGCCGATAAAACTGTAACCTTTTAAAAACAAGAAATCATGCAAAGCGAAAAAATGATAGAAATGGTGATGCACCAAACCGAAAGTAAGCTCACTGCCGGACAAATTGCCGGGCAGGTTGAAGCTGCATGCAATAAATATAGTCTGGCCTTGCTTCAGACCTATATTTATCACGAGATCGTTGAATCGAAAGGCTTTCCCATTCAACGGAAAGTGTTTGTTTACAACATTTGTCAGGCAAAAACAGCATCAATGATGCTCACCACAAATCCCGAGTTTTCGACATTTATGCCCTGTACCTTGGCAGTGTATGAGGCTGGCGACAAAACGGTTCTTTCAACCATGAACATGGGAATTATGCTTGAAGCTGTTAAATCGAATGAAGAATTGTATAATCAGGCATCAAACCTGTTCAAAACATTTACCCAAATGATGGATGAATTGGCTGCCGGAAAATAGATTGATTGAATATAAAAGCTGAAAGCTGTTTCATTATTACTTTGAAACGGCTTTCAGTTATCTTTGTCTGTATAACAGATAAGAAAAATTGCAATGAATAGTAACTCAGGAATGCAGTTTGAGAACCGAAACATCAAACCAACTGCTATGCGCGAGTTGGTTTTGAAGGTTTTAAGCGAACAAAAGGCCGCCATCAGCTTAACCGATTTGGAACAAAAGTTTGACAAAGTGGACAAAGTTACCTTGTACCGTACACTCAAAACCTTCGAAGAAAACAAACTCATTCATAGCATTGATGATGGTACAGGCTCCATAAAATATGCTTTGTGCCGTGAATCCTGTCAGTGCCATCCGGAAGACCTTCATGTTCATTTTTTTTGCACAAAATGCAAACAAACCTATTGCCTGAACGACATTCCCATTCCTTCAGTAAATCTTCCCGTTCATTTTACCCTCGAAAATATTAACATGGTTGTGAAAGGTGTTTGTTCAAATTGCCATAAATGACTTCGCAACTTAGTTGCATTTATTTTTTTCTATCTTTGTCGTTTAATTTACAAATGAAAATTTTTGCATACATATTATCCTTTTACATTTTGGTTCTCACTGCCATTCCCTGCATTGATATACCACAGGATAATACATTGCTAAAAATTGAACAATCTCAAAAAGCAACTGATAACCACCAAAACGAATCCGACAATTGTTCTCCATTCTGGCCATGCAATTGTTGTATTCCACCCGTTATTTCTCAGGCTTATACCCTTCAATTTGATTGCTATCCATTTTCTCAAAAGCACTTTCCTGAATACAAATCTGCTTTCGTTTCTTCTGTCTATACAGCCATCTGGCAACCGCCTAAATTAAGCTAATACAGTATTTTTTCTTTTCATTTCGTTTATGGCTTTCCGTCTTTTGGAATCCTGCAAATACTTGTATTCACTTTTTTAAGGCTTTTTTATTATGATAGAACGTATCATTCATTTTTCGATAAAGAATAAATTTATTGTCGGGCTGTTTGTCGTGGCATTAATTGGTTGGGGTACCTATTCTTTAACCAAACTACCCATTGATGCAATCCCCGATATTACCAACAACCAGGTGCAGGTTATTGCACTTGCTCCATCGCTTGCAGTGCAGGAAGTAGAAAGTTTCATCACTGCGCCAATCGAAGTAGCAGTGGCCAATATCCCCGATATTATTGAGCTTCGCTCCATTTCTCGTTTAGGTTTATCGGTAATTACCGTTGTGTTTAAAGATGGTGTAGATGTTTACTGGGCACGGCAGCAATTGAGCGAACGGCTCAAAGAAGCAGAGGATGTGATACCTGCCGGACTAGCTAAAATAGAACTTGCACCCATTTCATCCGGATTGGGCGAGATATACCAATACCGACTTGCTGTTGATAAAGGCTTTGAGAAAAAATTCAATCCCATGGAACTGCGCACCATTCAGGATTGGGTGGTACGCCGCGAAATGCTCGGAACGCCAGGTGTTGCTGACATTAATAGCTATGGAGGTTTTGTAAAACAGTACGAGGTAGCTATTAACCCCGAAAGGCTTCGGGGTATGAACCTTACGCTTAACGATATTTTTCAGGCACTCGAAAAGAATAATGAAAATACAGGAAGCGCCTATATTGATAAGAAACCAACTGCATATTTTATCAGGGGAATTGGTTTGGTTAAAACCATAGAGGACATTGAAAAAATTGTAGTTAAATCCAATGCTTCAGGAATTCCTGTTCTAATTCGCGATGTGGCAACTGTACAATATGGCAGTGCAACACGGTATGGGGCTTTAGTGGTTGATACTACCGAAGCCGTTGGGGGTGTGGTGATGATGCTCAAAGGAGCCAACGCCCATGAAGTTGTAGAAAACGTTAAAACACGCATAGAATCCATTCAAAAATCAATGCCTAAAGGGGTTACAATTGAACCGTTCCTGAATCGTTCCGACTTGGTGGGACGTGCGATTGGAACAGTTACCAGAAACCTGACTGAAGGGGCATTAATTGTAATCTTCATACTGGTATTGTTGCTGGGTAATTTACGCGCCGGACTTGTTGTGGCTTCGGTTATTCCTCTGGCAATGCTATTTGCCGTTTCGATGATGAATCTATTTGGCGTTTCGGGCAACCTGATGAGTTTGGGAGCAATAGATTTCGGTTTGATTGTGGACGGAGCAGTGATCATCGTTGAAAGTGTTGTACACCGCATCACGATGAGCAAACACCACCATCCGGGTGTAGCAAGGCTTAATCAGCAACAAATGGACGAAAATGTATTCGATTCGGCCAAACGGATGATGAATTCGGCAACTTTCGGGCAGGTTATTATCCTGATTGTTTACCTTCCTATTATGGCATTGGTTGGGATCGAAGGTAAAATGTTCCGTCCGATGGCACAGGTGGTAGCCTTTGCCATATTAGGCGCGGCTATCCTTTCGCTTACTTATGTGCCAATGGCTTCAGCTTTGTTTTTAAGCAAAAAGACTGAACACAAACGCAATTTTTCCGACAGGTTGATGGATGGTTTTCACAAGGCCTTTAACCCTGTCATTGCATTTGCGCTGCGGCGTAAGTTGCTGGTTTCCGTTTCGGCCATTGTGTTGTTCCTATCAAGCTTATTTCTGTTTACTCGTTTGGGTGGCGAATTTATACCACAGCTCGAAGAAGGCGACCTTGCAGCAGGTGTAATTACCTTACAGGGTGGTTCGCTTTCAAATTCTGTCGAGATGGTTCAGAAAGCCAATAAAATATTGCTCGACAATTTTCCTGAAATTAAACATACCGTTTGTAAAATTGGCGCCGGAGAAATCCCTACCGATCCTACACCCATGGAAACAGGCGATTATATTATTACCCTCAAACCAAAAAGCGAATGGACTTCCGCCGAAACCCGCGAAGAACTGGTTGAGAAAATGGAAGAAGCTTTAATTCCGTTGGCTGGAGTGAAATTTGAGTTTCAACAACCTATACAAATGCGTTTTAACGAATTACTTTCAGGTTCAAAGCAGGATATTGCCGTAAAAATATTTGGCGACGACCTGGATATCCTTGCTGAAAAAGCTGCCAATGTTGAGAAAATCATTCAGCAAATTGTAGGCGTTGAAGATATTAATGTAGAAAAAGTGACCGGACTGGCACAGGTTCAGGTTAAATACAACCGCGACCGGCTGGCGCAATACGGCCTTTCGGTAGAAGACGTTAACCGTATATTAAAGGCTGCCTTCGCCGGAAGCCAGGCAGGAGTAGTGTTTGACGAAGAAAAACGCTTTGGATTGGTGGTACGGTTAGATAAAGATTACCGTAAAAGCCTTGATGATGTAAAAAGCCTTTCGGTAGCGCTTCCAAATGGAGGACAGATACCTTTTGAACAGGTTGCCGATATTCAGATCAAATCGGGTCCCGCACAAGTTTCGCGCGAAAATACAAAACGACGCATAACCATTGGGTTTAATGTCCGTGGCCGTGATGTACAAAGCGTTATTAACGAAGTAACCAAACAAATGGATTTAAAAGTACAACTACCAACTGGCTATTATGTAACCTATGGGGGGCAGTTTCAAAACCTCGTTGCTGCAAAAAACAGGCTTGCAATTGCTGTACCTGTTGCGTTGCTCCTGATATTTGTGTTGTTGTTTTTTACTTTCCATTCGGTAAAACAAACATTGCTGATTTATACAGCGGTACCGATGTCGGCCATTGGCGGGGTGCTTGCACTTTGGATGCGTGGGATGAACTTTTCAATTTCTGCTGGTGTCGGGTTCATCGCTTTGTTTGGGGTGGCAGTGCTTAACGGTATTGTGCTGATTGCCGAGTTCAACCGCCTCGAAAAGGAAGGTGTTTCAGACATTTACGAACGTGTCCGTCAAGGTTTACACACTCGTTTACGGCCTGTTATTATGACGGCTGCCGTGGCATCACTTGGGTTTCTGCCGATGGCATTATCAACCTCTGCCGGTGCCGAGGTTCAGAAACCTTTGGCAACGGTGGTTATTGGAGGATTGATCTCTGCCACTTTCCTGACCTTGGTGATTCTGCCTGTCTTCTATATTATCTTTTCTTCAGTTAAATTCAGGTTTTCATTTAAACGGAAAGCTATTAAATCGCTTTCGGTTCTATTGTTATTGCTTTTGGGTTCATCATTTTTCAATACCACAACGGCACAGCAATCAAAAACCATCAATTTACAGCAAGCGGTTCAAATGGCATTAGACAGCAACCTAGCCATACGCTCATCAGCTTATTCGGTCGATGTTCAGAAAGCGTTAAAGGGTGCATCCTGGAATATTCCCAAAACAGCGATTGATGGAGAGTTTGGCCAGTTTAATTCGTACAGTAAAGACAATAGTTTTACCCTGTCTCAGTCATTTGCTTTTCCAACTGTTTACATCAACCAAAACAAACTGGCAAAGGCAAATATCAAAAGCAGTGAATGGCAGTTGAAGGCTTCACAGCTCGAAATTGCTACAGGTGTAAAACAGGTTTACTGGCAATTGACCTATCTGTATTCGAAGCAAAATCTACTGTTATACCAGGATAGTTTGTTTTCGGGCTTTCTCAGGGCTGCCGAACTAAGGGCAAAAACAGGCGAAACCAATCGTCTCGAAATGATTTCAGCCCGATCGCAAAGTCTTGAAGTGAAAAACCAGTTGAAACAGACAATCGCAGATGTGGGTATCTTCAGGCAAAAATTACAAACACTGTTGAACTCCGGAATTGCCCTGCATCCGGCTGATACGGTGCTTCGCCGCCTTGAATCCGTTTCCATTCCCGTAAGTTCAGCTTTAACTGCCAACCCTTCGCTTGGATATATGCAACAGCAGGTTGAAATCTCACGTTTTGAAAAGAACCTGGAACAAAGCCGGATGATGCCTGATTTTAACGTCGGTTATTTTAGCCAAACCATAAAAGGTACGCAGGATGTGAACGGCGTTCCCAGAACTTTCGGTACGGGCGACCGTTTTAATGGCGTACAGGCAGGAATTGCAATACCTCTTTGGTTTGCGCCTTTTACTGCAAAAACAAAAGCTGCAAGGTTGAAGGAACAGGTGGCCAGTACAAATGCCGAATATTACAACAAGTCGCTTTCAGGAAGTTATCAATCATTGCTTGCCGAAAATGGCAAATACAATAATAGTGTAGTCTATTACGAGAAACAAGCTATCCCTGAGGCTAACCTTATCATCGATCAGGCTACACGAAGCTATAAAGCCGGGGCGTTGGATTATCTCGATTATATTCTAACGCTTAACCGGGCATTGGGCATCAAGCAAAACTACCTCGATGCACTTAACAATTACAATCAAACCATCATTTCAATTGACTTTATTACAGGTAAAATATTTTAACACATCAATATCATGACAAAAAATAATTTCATACCATCGGCAATACTTTCAGTCCTTTTTATTGCCTTAATTTCATGTAACGGAGGAACAAAGGGCGCTGTTGAGAAAAAAGCGGAAGAAATGATCCCTGAAGATATTGTCGAGTTACGGGCTGATCAGATCAAATTGGCCGATATTAAAACCGGGGCAATTGAACTTCAGTCGCTAAGTGGCACGCTCAAAGTAAGTGGCATAGTTGCCGCTGCACCTCAGAACATGGCAACGGTTTCTATGCCATTGGGTGGGTTTGTTAAAAGCACTTCCCTGATGCCTGGCAATACTGTTCGCAAAGGGCAAACTCTGGCTATTCTCGAAAATCAGGAATTTGTTGATATTCAGCAAGCATATCTGGAAGCAAAAAACAAGTTTGAATATTCCGAGGCAGAATATAACAGGCAAAGTGAATTGTACAAAAACGATGTCTCTTCAAAAAAGAATATGCAACAAGTTACCTCCGATTACAAAAACTTTAAAGCGCTGGTAAAAGCTTTGGAGCAGAAACTGGCAATGATTGGCATCAATCCGGTCAACCTTCGCGATGAAAATATCAGTAGTTCTATTGCAGTAATTTCGCCGATTTCGGGTTTTGTGAAAGCGGTTAATATCAATATTGGAAAATTTGTGGCTCCTACCGATGTGATGTTCGAGATTGTGAACGGCGACAAGCTTTTCCTGGAACTTACCCTTTTCGAAAAAGATGTCGATAAAGTAAGCACAGGCCAGAATATTCGTTTTTTCATTAACAACGAAACAGAACAACATGATGCGGTAATTTATCAGACAGGTAAATCAATTAATACCGATAAAACCTACAATGTATATGCAAGCGTTACCAGTACATGCAAAAATGTGTTGCCAGGAATGTACGTGAATGCCATTATTGAGTCCACCAATAACAAAGTTACAGCCCTGCCTTCGGCTGCCATTGTTAGTTTCGATGACAAGGATTACATTTTCGTCTTCGAGAAAAACAAAGAAGAAGCTGGGCAACCTTTTACCGAATATCGCATCATCGAAGTACAAAAAGGCGTTTCTGACGGGGGATATACCGAAATTATACTTCCTGAAGGTTTTGGTATCAGTACGGCAAAAGTCGTAATTAAAGGTGCATACAACCTGCTTTCGGCTAAGAAAAATGCTGGTGAAATGGCTTGTTAAATATTTAAAAATAGAAATTATGAAAGAAATAAAAGCATTTGTTAAGCCATTTAAAGTAATTCTACTTTACTAAAATGATTTTTACTTATAATATCTATCTATATCAGCCT
>CAYHQN010000074.1:0-2709 GCA_964358545.1 uncultured Tangfeifania sp.
GTAACTGACTGTAAAACAATTATTTAATACGACTTCGTGTCGCAATAACGGTTTGAGGCTATGAGCAAGAGCGGGTTTGCGAACTGCGAAAGTGTCCGCCAGGACAATTTCGTACACGTGAACGCCGGATGGTTTTCCACATAAGCCGCTTTTGCTCCATAGCCTTTGTTAGCGCTATGTGCCATTAAATCTCCACACTCATTTTTAAGTGTTTTCCAAATCCTTGACGAACAATTCTCATCAAAGTTGTAAGCCGTATATCGGAGGCATCATTTTCAATTCTGGAAATATATGTTTTTGTTGTACCGCATTTGGCGGCCAGCTGCTCCTGAGTCATTCCTTGCTCTTTACGAAGTTCTTGAAGCATGATACCAATTCTGAAAGATTCAAAACCTTCTTCAAATTCTTCTCTCTCAGGGGTTCCCCTTTTTCCGTACTGCGTATCCAAATGGTCAGTAAAGGATGTTAAGTTGTTATTTTTTAGATTTTTCATCGAAATATTGTTTTTTTAATTTTTCAGCTAATTCAATTTCATTTCTTGGTGTTTTCTGAGATTTCTTCTGAAATCCGTTCAGCAATATGATAAGTCGTCCTTCATCAAAGAAGCTAAATACTCGATAAATATCACTGCCCACTTCCACTCTAACTTCGAAGAGTCCAGTTGTATCCTTCATGTGACTGAAATATTTAACAGGAACTATGTCGATTGTTGCTATTAATTTCAAAGTCCAGTTGAATTTCCTTTTGACATCTGGTTTAAGTGTCGCAAAGAAGTCCAAATAGAAGCTTTTGTAGTAATAAATGTTTCTGATAAAATTTTCATTCATGTGGCAAAGTTAGCTAATCAGGTAACTATTTGCAAATTTTTGTCAAGTTATTTTAAGACATGCCCGTCTTTCTCGGGCATTAGCGCTAACCTCCTTCTATGCGCAACAAATCTTCCCTTTTACATTGTATTTTGGATGTACAGACGCAAGTTTGTCACGGGTTACAGGCATGATAAATTTACATAATTGTTTTTAATATGAATGTAGTTTTCGGGGATTTATTTTTGTAATGTGCAGGATGTTACGCAGGTGCAGGAATCCTTGGGCTTTTTGCGGAAGCTTTGGGATAAAACGCATCGCATGTGTGGAGCAAAAGACTTCTGGTGTCAGGAGAAGCCGCCCGGCCGGGCGGCTGTACAACCGTGGGTGGGGGATTGGGAGACGTCCGGCCGGACGTCTCTACCGCGGAACCAATTGCCCGTAGAGTCGCCCGGCTGGGCGACTTAAATATAAAATGATGATCCTTGTACAGCCGCCCGGCCGGGCGGCTCTGCTCCGATGAAATCTGCTGCGAGGGAATAGCTAGCCAAGAAATGGTTTTCTAACCGTCCAAACCATGGTAATCCTCGTCAGAAAAATTGTGAGCAGCACCAGGCCGGCTCCGCCGATCACCGTAATCCCCCACAACATCGGCCTGGTTATTTCGAAACTGAGATGCAGCATGTGTTGAACCTCCGAACCAACCCCATCGCCGGTCAGGCCAATAAAACCGGAGGCACAACAGACGAGCGTCATCACCAGGGCGGTGAAAAAGGATAGCCGGTTGATTTGTATTGAAATTTTGGCGCCGGCAATCTGCTGATTTTGTAACTTCCTGCCGTAATAATAGCCTGCCACGATTCCCGCAAAAGGATTCAAGACGGGTAGTCCCATCAGGAATCCCAAAAGCATCACATTGTAAAACAGATAGATGAAAACGGTAAACCAGGTTGGGAGTTCATATTTCCTGGTAAGCCAGCTTTTCAGATATTTCAGGTCGATGGCCAATCCGGCTACGGAGGCAGTAAGGAGATAATAAGGGATGTGGGCCTCATTCCGGTCGAGGTAGAACCATCCAATGAAGGTGAGGAAGAGCAACAGAATGGGGAAAAACCCTCCGATGATCAGGCTGAAGAGGAGGTGGTCAAGTTTTTTCATGGCGCTGTTTGCAGATTGGTGGTCTCTTAAAATATTACACAGAGTTGCACGGAGGAGCACAGAGTTACACAGAGTAGAAAAAAGAAAAAGAATTCTGAGAATTACTTCATTATTTGATTTTTATTCGCAGCTCCATCAGTTTGATCACGTTTTCGGCATCGGTTTGGTTATTTATGACGATACCGATGCCACTGCCGATTTTGGTCTTTTTGGCGTTTCTATACTCTTCTTTGATTGATTCAGGCAGATCGCTGGCCAGGATGATCGGTTCGGCTTTCGCCCCAAACCAAAAGCCTATGCGGAAGGTGTTCTCCAAAACGCCAATCCAGCAGATAGTTTTGGTTTTTTTGAGATACCTGAAGTACCAGCATTTGCCGTCGTTGTAGAATCTCCATACTTCGGAGATATCGGTGTGATGCTGATAAAGATAATCAGAGAGCATCAGCCAAAGCTTCTGTTTCTCTCCAATTCTCTCAAACAAGGATTCAGTGGTGGGGGTAACATTCGGATCAGTTAGTACAATCGGTTCCATGGTTGAGTGATATTATGGTTTTCTATAGTTTTATATTACACAGAGTTTCACAGAGGAATCACAGAGTTACACGGAGATGAAAACTAAAATATTTTTATATTTGCATGAATATCAACAGATTGCTTCGTCGTGCCTCCTCGCAATGACGGTCGCTAGTTGTTCAGTTGGATGAGGCGAGGGTGGAGAGAAGGAGGCGGGGCATCAGTTTTCAGT
>CAYHQN010000074.1:2719-21656 GCA_964358545.1 uncultured Tangfeifania sp.
GTTTGGGGGGTGGGTGGTTTGTTGGTGGGGGGTCTTATTTTTTCTTTAATATTATAAGCGCCGCCGGCCTCTTTCTCTCCACCCCCACCTCCGAGAAAATGATCTGTCATTGCGACCGCGAGGCACGAGCGGGAAGCAATCCGTAGCATTTTCACAACTCAAAATAACCCACCATCATTGCGAATCCCGATTTTTCATCGGGAAGGAACGAAGTGTGAAGCAATCTGTTGAGAGTCGCATAAATTTTTCTTAACTTATTGACATTGCCCTAACGAGACAAAAAAACAAATTTTAAACAGTCTCTAACTTTTAATCAGTTTTATTAGCCTGAAATTGCCTTTCCAGTCGGCCGGTTCATCCGAAAGGAGGGTCAGACCGCTGTGAGCGATAATGGTTTCGGCGTAGCGCGACAGATTTGTTACGAAGAAATTGGAAAAGATGTTGACGAAACTGCGACGGAGCGAAACTTCCCTCCCTTTGGGAACAAATTTGTCATAAATGACCACGGTCCCACCCGGTTTCAGTACCCTGGATGCCTCGCTGATACAGGCCATCGGGTCGGGAATAACAGCCAGGATCAGGTGCAGGATGATCTTGTCGAATGTCTGGTCTACAAATGTCAGGGCCATACCATCCATGACCATCGCCTGAACATTTCGATTCAGGAGCAGGTTCCGTTTCTTGATCCGTTCCACCATGGAGGGAGTCAGGTCGGTGGCGGTTATTTCGCAATTTCCCGGCAGGAATTCGAGATCCAGTCCGGTACCTGCACCGACAATCAGCACTTTGTCCCCGGGTTTCACCTCCAGCGATTCGATCGATCGCTTTCTCGATTGTTCGAAAATCCGGGCTACCGAATCATAACCGGGCGTGTAGAGGGTGTAGCGAATCCTGTTCCAGGCGTTGGTATTAATCTTCATCCAGTTTATCATGATCGTCCCCACCTAAACTGAAGTACTGGTTCTCTTCGTCTTCACTGCCGGTAAGCGCCTCCTCGTCGTCTGTTTCAGGGCCGGGAACATCCAGGTCACTTCCGGAAACATCTTCCTCAAAATCCTTTTCGTTCATTTTGCCCGGTTTCTCATAGGGGACCTTCCTCTTGGTGGGGTTTTCAGGATTTAGGTCCTCTTTTTTGTCTTTGATGAAGATGTCCTCTTCGGGTGGATACAAGGGATAAGCAGGAAAAGAATCTTCTTCATTTTTTCTGGTTGCCTGATTCTGAGCCTCTTTTTCACTTGGGGGACCGGCAGACATTCCGTATCTCCTGATTAATTTCGCCATTTGAGTTTAATTCTAGTGATAAGATGGGTTTCCTTGCACCAAAGCGTGTTGCTCAAATTTACAAATAAATTACGTCATTCTTACCTGATGAGGGTAAATAAGAATGACATTATCTTGATTTATATGTCGCTTTACAACATCACTTGTAACTTCAGGAAAGATTCAAACCCGGAATTTACCGGCGATTAATCTATGCAATTGGTGTAATCAGTGATAAAGCAGGGTTTATTTGTGTCAACTTGTGTCATTTGTGGTTAGGAGTGGGGTTTAGTTTGGCGTACTTATATTCATTTAAAATTTCCCCATTTTTAATAACCGACTTCTCGGAAATCCCCTCCAGTTTGAATCCGGATTTCTCAAGTACTCTCTGCGATGCGGAATTAAACTCAAATACCCCTGAATAGATCCTGACAAGCCCTAACTTGTTAAATCCATACGATGTAATCAATTCAACCGCTTGGGTTGCTATTCCCATGCCCCAATAGGGTTCGCCGATCCAATAGCCCAATTCAGCGCCCAGGCGATAAACATCGGTCTGTTTTACCAATCCGATGCAACCGGCCAGTTCTCCTTTGTATTCTATGGCAAAGGTAGTTGCCGGCACCTCCTGCTGACAGAGACGGATAAATTCAAGTGCATTTTCTTCGGTATAGGGCGAGGGCAAAAGATCACGAACGTTGTCCCAGATCTTCTTGTTGTTGCAGAGTTCGGCAAGCCGGACTTGATCGAGGTCGCTAAAATCCCTTAATCGGATGGAGTTGGCCGTAAGCTCTGCCATAGGGTAAATCTTTAATGGATATGCAATTACCTTTGCCTGCGTTCCGTTTCCCGTTTTACTTCTTTGTTTTCCCTGATTTTTATATCATCGGCTCTCTTCATGTTTCTTTGGACCCTCACCGGTCGTCCAATTTCCTTGCTATTATACTGCACGGGTTGGGACGAACGGGTAGATTCAACCCTTCTCTCCGGGAAGTTGCGCCTGACACTGTTTTCTTCCCTGTTTTCGAAGCGGTTGTTCTCTTCCCTCCGTTCATCGTTTCGGCGTTCGAATGAGTTGTTCTCCCTGTCTGAACGGCGGTTGTACACCACATCCCGCTCATTTTCGTTGAACCCGCGCAAAGGACGGTAACGATCGCGGTAGCGGTCTCTGTAAACAGTGCGGTAATAATAGCGCGGGTAATGGGCAACATAATAGTTGAAGTGCCTCCAGGGTTCAAATACACGGGCATTCAATGCGACAATGAAACAGTTGTCAAGATCGAACCATCTGTAAACGGGCGGCAATGACCGGCCAAACATCCATTCCCCATCCTCCATGTAAATGAACTCCCGGTTCATGACATCGTAATAACATTCTATATCAGGCAAATAGTAATAGCGTACAAGATTTTGGTTATTGTAATAGGGGGCCCATGCAGGCAGATTGAAATTTACGCTTACTTCTGCCCTTTGTGCTACCGTTGGCGTAGTGCAACCTGATAGAAAGACGATCATTAGAAGACCAAGACCCCACATGTTTGTCTTTCCCAACCGGAGCATTTCGCGAACATTACCTGTAGTTTGATTCATAAAAGTTTTCATCGTTTTTTGTTTTAAGTTCACTTTACTTTCTAATCCCGGGTTCACCTTGAAAACTCAGCGTTTGTACTATTCAAATTTAAAGAATGCAAATGATACTTCTTGTCGGGCAACCGTTAAAAAAGTAAAACCCTTTTTAAGAAAAGTAAAAATGCTACAACAAATATCCCATGCGAAATTTTGTAATACAAAAACAATCAGTGAAATTGAACTTTGTCTGTGTAAAAACGTACCATGGGTCTGTTTTTCGAAGTCCTGTCAGCTATTTCAAAACCTGCCCGTTCTAAGGATTTGTATAGTCCTATCCATGCAAAGGAGTCGGGAAGAGACTCTTTTGTGGGAATAGTGGGATAGGCTTCAATGATTTTGATACCTTTCTCTTGGGCATAGCTGATTACGCCTTTCAGCAATTCAACTGAAATACCTTGTCGTCTGAACTCTTTGGCTATAAAAAAGCAGGGTATTGACCAAACTTCCTGGTCGTCTATTCGTTTGTGAACCCTTGATTTTTCAAGCTTTATAAAACGTTCCCGGGGGGCAAAGGCGCACCAGGCTATCGGTATCCCGTCATAAAATCCAATAATTCCGGTTGGGAAATCATTCATGACCAAGTTGTGCATTGCCTCCTTATTTCCGTCATTGGCTTTGCCTTCAAGATAATCCTGTTTGCTTAGCCGGTAATACATGCACCAACAATTTCCGCAGGCTCCCCTGGGGCCAAATAGCTGCACAAACTTCGACCAATTCTCCCTGCTTAAGGGTTCAAAGGTCAGTTGATTTAAAAAATCACTGTCGGTATTCGCTTGTTTCTCCATTTTTTTGCTGTCTAAATCACAAAAGAGTGAAGTTAACCGTTGCATCCAAAATCCACCCATTGTCGTGGCGCTCATTCACGTGGTTAAGGATGGATTTTCTCCCCTTTTGCCAGCATTTCCAGAATCACCTTCATCCGTTTTTCTTTGAGAACCTGGTTTTTTGCGGATTGAATTCTCCAGCAGAAAGAGTATTTGTTTACTTTGTCCAACGACTCAAAAAAGGCGAGGCTCTCCGGCACTTTCGCCAGTTCAAGCAGCAGCTCTTCTGGGACATTCATGTTGCTTGGCGAATCGTAGCCACTGTCCCACCTTCCGTCGGTTTTGGCGGCCTCGATGGCTTTCTGTCCGGCGGGATGCATTTTTCCCTCCTTTTCCAGTCGGGCCACGATCCCGATATTTCTTTTCGACCACATGCTGCGTGCCCTGCGGGGAGTAAACCGCTGAAGGTAGAAGTTTTCATCACCCCGTTTCAACTGACCATCAATCCATCCAAAACAGAGCGCTTCATCCAGCGCTTCGGTATACACTACCGTGGATGTGCCCGATCCCTTTTTATAGAATTGCAGCCAGATTCCATTGGAGAGGGCATGATTCTGTTCGAGCCATTTTCGCCATTCCGATTGGGAGATGAAGGCCAGGATTGGTTGTTCTGTTTTATTTTCTGTAGCCATTTAAAGATTATTTTCTCAACCAGGGTGGATTTGAATTGATTGCATCCTTGTATACCGGGCAACTTTCAATGTGAGCACCAGGCAAGTAGCCGGCACTCATCATGAATTCATTCACAATCTCACCGCCGGTAAACCGGAATGTCTGTTTAAATAGCGTTACCCATTGCTCTTTGGAGCGGGGATGGTTCAGGTCCAGCCAATTTTTGAAAGAGCCAAATTCACTTTTCAACCGCAAAAGGACGTTCGCGTTATGAATGGCGGCGTCAATCTTCAGACGGTTGCGGACAATTCCTGCATCATTTAACAATCGTTGCCTGTCAGCTTCCTGGTAAGCAGCGATTACCGGGATATTGAATTGATGAAAAGCGTTTTGAAAGTTTTTTCTTTTGTTGAGGATGGTTGTCCAGCTTAAACCGGCCTGAAAAATTTCCAGGATAAGCAGTTCAAACAGTTCATTGTCATCTTCGATCAGAAAGCCATATTTCTGGTCGTGGTAGATCCGGTGTACATTGGAGGGGTCATAATGCTCAACAGCTTCGCAGTACGATTTGGGCTTTTCCATATTTTATTCCCTCACATCCCAAAGTGTTTGAAGCTTTCATAGACAAAAAATACCGGCCAGACTATGGCTTTCAAAAAGCCGAGCACACCCATCCAGAAACCTGTGGCGTGAGATATAAAATAAATGGCTGCACCAATAAATCCCAATCCATACATTGCACCAGATTGTGCATTTCCTTGCATTTCTTTTTTCATCGTCTTAATTCTTTGGTTGATAATCGATTGTAAAAGTAAAATTATATTTAATCAGTGATTTTTCCCTGCGTCCGGATTACTATTTTCAAAACCATTAAAAAGCCCGATTTGATCCATGGAGTTAAGATTCGTAAACAGGTTTGGATATTTCCCTGTAATCGGACCGGCTTCAAAGTAATTGACATGGCACGAACGGAGTATGTGACGCAATGTCAGATTGCCATTTGCAACCGCTTCACCGAATATCTTCCCCAAATTTTTGTGGTAAAGAGCGGCTAATGGTTCCATTTTTCCATTGTGCATCGGGACAACAGCCTGATAATTTGGAGAAGAGTTAAGTAATTCTTCGATAAATTCCCTCTCCAGAAAGGGCAGGTCACAAGCAAGAACGAGGTTCCAGGGAGTCGCGGAACTCTTTAATGCGGCAGCAAGTCCGGCGGCAGGCCCCTGACCTGAATCTTCATCGGGAATTATCTCATATCCGAAAGGAATGTAATCAAGGTTTCCTGAACTGATAATAATCCGGTCAGTGAAGGAACTGAGCAGATCGATGCCGTACTGAATAAGCGGTTTCCCCCTGAACTCCACTAAACCTTTCTCTTTTCCCATGCGGCTGCTTTTGCCGCCGGCCAGAAGAATGCCTGTGATTTCGGATCTGAACATGGAATCGAATTAAAAATTAATGATGTTGAACAAACTTAGCTCTTTTCAGACTTTCCCGGTAGGAATTTGGTATTTTTGTTAGCGCGACGAATAGAAACCAGTATGCTATTTTGCATCAAAGAGGCTCAATATGGATATATCAAAACAACCACTGACCTACCGGGAAGCTTATGCCAAAGCCACTGATCTTTGCAGCAGGTCGGAAAAATGCACGTTTGATCTGGAGCTGAAGTGTCGTGAATGGCAATTGTCGGTAGAGGAGAGCTCGAAATTGATTACCAGTTTGGTGAAGGAGAAATTCATCGATCACCGGAGATATGCCACCAGTTTTGTCAACGACAAGTTCAGGTTCAACAAATGGGGGAAGATCAAATTGGCCTATGCCTTGCGCCAGAAGCAGGTTGAGGACAGATATATTCGCGAAGCTTTGTCAAATCTGCCTGAGGATGCCTACCATAAAGTGCTGCTTGACCTGCTTTCCGCGAAAGCGAAAACTATCAAAGAAACCGATGGCTATACCCGCAAGGGCAAGTTGCTGGCTTTTGCCCAAAGCAGAGGGTTTGAGATTGATATCGCGATCAAGGTTATAGCGCAAATGTAATTAAAAGTATGGGAATGAGCGGCCGCTCATTCCCATACTTTTAATTACATTTGCGCTATAATTCATTTAACCGCAACAGCAATGATTTTGAAGGAGCAACTCAAAGAGCTTGTTGAGCGCCGGGATGCGCTGAGGAGGTATCTTTGACATCGATACTAAACTAATCCGGGTAGAAGAGGAGGAGCTGAAAACCCAGGATCCGGATTTCTGGAGCAATCCCAAAGAGGCGGAAGCCCATATGCGCCTGATTCGTACCATGAAACAATGGACGGATAGTTTCAGGATCGTTGATAATCTGGTGGAAGAGTTGCAGGTTATTTTCGAATTCAGTGAAGCCGGAGAGGCCGCTGAAGATGAGGTGGAGATGCATTTTACCGAAGCCCGTACAGCCGTAGAAGATTTGGAAACCAGAAATATGCTCAGACGCGAGGAGGACCGGCTGGGCGCCGTTCTGAAAATCAATGCGGGGGCTGGAGGAACGGAATCAAACGACTGGGCCGACATGCTGATGCGAATGTACCTGCGTTGGGCCGAAAAGCACAAATATACCGTCAGGGAGGCCAGTTTCGTGGCAGGGGAGGATGTAGGCGTCAAAAGCGTGACGATTGAAATAGAGGGCGATTTCGCCTATGGTTATCTCAAGAGCGAAAACGGCGTGCACCGCCTGGTGCGCATCTCTCCATTCAATGCGCAGGGGAAAAGGCAGACCTCATTCACCTCAGTTTTTGTTTCACCGCTGGTGGATGACACCATCGAGATCGATGTCAATCCGGGAGATATCTCCTGGGATACCTTCCGGTCGGGTGGGGCAGGCGGACAGAATGTCAACAAAGTAGAGACCGGAGTGCGGCTGAAACATGCTCCTTCCGGTATCATCATCGAGAATACAGAATCCCGTTCGCAGCTGCAGAACAAGGAGAACGCCATCCGGTTGCTGAAATCGCAGTTGTATGCCCAGGAGCTGCAGCGCCGTCTGGAGGCACAAACCAAACTCGAAGCTACCAAAATGAAGATTGAGTGGGGCTCCCAGATTCGTTCGTATGTGATGCAGCCCTACAAACTGGTGAAAGACAACCGCACCGACTTCGAGACGTCCAATGTGCAGGCCGTGATGGATGGCGATATTGATGGGTTTATCAAGGCCTATTTGATGGAGTTTTCTGAAAGCCAGAAGGAATAAAAAAAGTTACACAGAGGTTCACAGAGAAGCCACAGAGTTGCACAGAGAATAAAACAATAAATTTTACTCTGTGTAACTCTGTGGCTTCTCCTTTTTTCTCTGTGTAATATTTTATTTGCGCAAAATATTGATAAAATTTTAGATAGATTTGTAGGAGTTCAATCGATTGCACTGAAATCTTTCCACTAACAATTAATATGCAACTTATGGAAAACAACAACCAGGATTCGCGCAGGAGTTTTATTAAAAAATCTGCAGCAGCAACTGCACTGCTATCTATTCCAACGATTATTCCATCCAAGGTTTTTGGCGCTAACGACCGGGTTAATGCCGCCGTTTTGGGTGTGAACGGACGGGGCAAAAATCACATCGAAGGGTTGATGGAACAGCCAAATGTTCAAATCACCACTTTTGTTGACCCCGACCTCAACGTAGCCAACGAGCGCGCAAAAGCTTTTGAGGCCAAATACGGGAAAACGGTGAAGGTTGTTCAGGATATGCGCAAGGCATTCGAAGACAAGGATATTGATGTTGTAACTGTTGCCACACCTAACCACTGGCATACACTTGCCACCATCTGGGCATGTCAGGCAGGGAAAGATGTCTATGTAGAAAAACCGGGATCGCATAATATTTGGGAAGGCCGGAAAATGGTGGAAGCGGCCCACAAATACAACCGTGTTGTGCAACATGGCGTTCAACTGCGCAGCTCTGTGGCGATCAATGAAGCAATAAAACTCTTGCGCGATGGATACATTGGCAATGTTTACATGGCCAGGGGACTCGTTTTCAGGAAAAGGGGCGATATTGGGAACAAACCCACCGAACCGGTACCGGCAGGATTGGATTACGACATCTGGACGGGTCCGGCCCCAAAACGACCGTTTACCAGGAATATTGTACACTACAACTGGCACTGGCATTGGGATTATGGCAATGGCGATGTTGGAAATCAGGGAATTCATGAAACTGACCTCTGCATGTGGGGATTGAATGTTGGTTTGCCAAACAAAATTACGGCCATGGGTGGTAAGTTTCTTTTCGACGACTGCAAAGAGACCCCCGAATTGCTGTCATCTGTTTACCATTATCCGGATGAGAAGAAGATCATCCAGTTTGAGGTGCGTCCCTGGTATACCAATGCAGAGGATGGTTCCTCGGTAGGCAATATCTTTTATGGCGACAAAGGTTACATGGTGATCAAAGGTTACGATACCTATGAAACCTTTCTTGGCGACAAAAAGGAACCTGGGAAGAAGGGCAAAGCGGGCGGTGACCACTTCAAAAACTTCATCGAAGCCGTTAGGGCACATGATCCGAAGATGGTAAATGCTCCTGTGGAGACGGCACATCTTTCATCAGCCCTTGCACACCTTGGAAACATCGCTTATCGTACAGGCAGGGTACTGACTTTTGATCCTAAATCTGAGAAATTTGTCAACGATCCGGAAGCCGACAAATACCTGGGCCGCAATTACAGGGCACCGTTTATCGTTCCTGATAAGGTTTAGCATTTCAAGCGGAAAAACCTGAAAGGTTTTCAAAACCTTTCAGGTTTGAAGCGGAGGGAGTTCTTGCGACTCCCTTTTTTATGCCCGTTTATCAAATATGGCTAGGTTAATTATTATTGTAACCTATTATATTCATGTTTTTTATATATTTGATGTTAGGTATAGTGTAAGCAATGCGTGATTATGGATGACCAATTTAAGCCTGAAGCAGAAGAACGGATAAAAGCATTGGAAAGTCAGGTTTCCAAGTTGCAGGAGAAAAATTATTTTCTTGAAAGCGAACTGAAAGCAATCGATGAAGAGCGGATCAAGTACCAGATGATTGCAGATTTTGCGCAGGACTGGGAGTTGTGGATCGATCCCAAAGCCAATTTTGTCTGGATCTCACCTTCCAGCAACGATTTGACCGGTTACACCCCGGATGAATATTTCAAGAATCCGGATTTGTTCTATGAGCTTATCTACAAGGAAGATGAACAGAAGGTTCGCCACTCTATCCACGATTCCATCAATTTTATGCAGATTGGTCAGTCTGTCGAATTCCGGATCCTCACCAAAACCAAGCAACTGCGCTGGTGTGAAATGAACAGTAAAGCCGTTTTTGACAAGAGAGGGCTCTACCTTGGGCAACGTTGCTCGGTAAGGGATATCACCCGGTTAAAAAGCGCCCTAGGCCATATTCGCGAAATCACCGACTCACATATGATGGAGATAAAGGCCAAACAGCGGTACAGGGACGAAATGGCAGGAAAGGACAGGGAGTTGGTCTCCTCCCTGATCATGATTGCCCAGAAAAATGAGCTGGTCTCTTATGTAAGAAAGAATCTCACGGTTATCAGGACCACACTGCCGGCTCCAATGCAGCAAAAAGTGTCGGTAATGTTGGAGAAAATTGAGGCACATCAGCGGATGCAACTGTTTAATTGGGAGGATTTTAAATATCATTTTGAGAAGGTACACCAGGGATTCTTCAGCCGGTTGAAGGAGCGTTTCCCAAAGCTAACCATCAAGGACCAAAGGTTGTGTGCCTATCTGCACCTTGGTTTATCAACCAAAGAACTGGCCGGAATTCTCAATATCACTGCTGAAAGTGCCGAAATTGGCAGAATCCGGCTACGAAAAAAGCTAGGATTGACCCGAACTCAAAACCTGAACGCCTTCTTTCACACGTAAAAATCATTATTAAAATATTGAATATCATATCGTACGTGTGGAACTCGCAAAAGCATTTACATCACCTTTTGTGGGCAAAGCCCATGCTCGTTTCATGAGGTGTAAAGATCGGAAAAGTAAAATAGTCAATATTTATGATAGGTTATAAAATGCATTATATAAAATAGATATAATATTTTGTAATGGTATTATATTTTATGTTAGGTTATTATTCGTTTCTATTTTCCCAACGTGTAAACAAATCCGCTTTCTTTGCCGGATAACTCTAAACTAAATCTAATGAGTGGATCTGCTTACCGTAAACTGACAGATGAAGAGATTGGTCAGCTAATTGTCCAGGGATGTTATTGCGAAGACTGGAATATGATTGAGGTAGTTCCCAACTTTCTTCCTGATAATGTTAAGTTCACAAAGTTCTCAGGCACCAACAAACTGGGAAGATTTGACGAGGAAATTACCCTTTTTGGCGGGGTCAGGATGAAGACCGGTATCGTACATGCACACATCCACAACTGTGTGATTGACGACAATGCCATGATTAACAGTGTAAAGAGCTACATTGCAAACTATTCCATCGGCAAGCATGTAATTATTCACAACCTGAACCAGCTTGCTGTTGAGGGAACCTCCTCGTTTGGGAATGGCATCAGGGTTAAGGTCATCAATGAATCTGGTGGTCGCGAAATTCCTATTTATGACCATCTCTCGGCTCATGTTGCTTACATACTGGCGCTCTACCGTCACCGGATGAGCGCCGTCAATGAGATAGAACGCCTGATTGCGAACTATGTGGATTTTATCACCTCTTCGGTTGGAACTGTCTGCGATGGTGTTCGGATGATTAACTGCGGGACGCTTCGGAATGTGAAAATTGGACCTTGCGCAGTGCTGGAGGGTGTTTCGAAACTTGACAACGGAAGTATTAATAGCACTGTGGCCGATCCGGTTACCCTTGGTCAGGGTGTTATCCTGGAGAATTTTATCGTCGGTTCAGGTACCAAAATAACCGATACCACCCTGGTATCCAATTGTTTTATTGGACAGGGATGTATCCTTGACAAGCACTATTCGGCTGTGGAATCCGTCTTTTTTGCCAACTGCCAGGGACTGCACGGAGAAGCCTGTTCGATCTTTGCCGGGCCCTATACCGTCTCCCACCACAAATCGTCGCTGCTGATTGCCGGACTCTTCTCCTTTATGAACGCAGGGAGCGGGTCGAACCAGAGCAACCACCTTTACAAACTGGGGCCGATTCACCAGGGAGTCGTCGAAAGGGGTGCCAAAACCACCAGTGATTCCTATATTTTATGGCCTTCCCGGATAGGGGCTTTCTCCCTTGTTCTTGGGCGTCATTATCGTCATTCCGATACCACCGATTTCCCATTTTCATACCTGATCGAGGAGAAGGATGAAAGCCGACTGATCCCCGGTATTAACCTGCAAAGTATCGGTACCATCCGCGACTCGCAGAAATGGCCAAAACGCGACATACGGAAAGATACCAACCTTCTGGATTCCATCAATTTCAACCTGCTAAGTCCCTATACCATACAAAAGATGATCAATGGACGGGCGATCCTGCTGGAGCTGCTGCGCGCTTCCGGTGAAATGACCCCTCATTACACGTACAACGGGATGATCATCAAGAACAGCGCTTTACACAGGGGGATTGAACTTTATGAAAAGGCTATTTGGAAATTCCTGGGTAACTCACTGCTTTCCAGGATACAACGGGTGAATGTCAACTCAACGGAAGAGATCAGGGAGGCTTTGAAGAAAGATACTCCTCTTGGAAGTAAGTCCAGGTGGCTGGACCTGTCGGGCATGATTTGCCCATCGGATGCCATTGATCAGTTGTTGGATTCGATTGAGAACAAAAGAGTTCATTCGCTGGAGGAGGTTCATGCGGCTATCCGGTCGATCCACAAAAATTATTATACCTATGAATGGTCGTGGGCCGTTGATGTTTTTCAACAGTTTTACAAAACCCCGATCGTTGAATTTTTGCCAACTGATGTGATCGAGGTTACCAGGAAATGGCTAAAGGCAGTCCTTGAAATCGACCAATTGCTTTACAATGACGCTAAAAAGGAGTTTTCTTTGATCAAACAAACAGGTTTTGGGATCGACGGCGACAAGTTGGTGAGGCAACTGGATTTCGATGAGGTCAGGGGAGAATTTGAAACCCATGCCGAGGTTAGCTCGATCAGGGACCATATGGCCAAAAAGGAGGCACTGGGCCATGAAGTGATCGCGAAGATGGAAAAAATACTTTTGCTCCAGACCATCCAAAATTAAATTCTATGTGTGGAATAGTTGGTTATGTGGGCGAAAACCAGGCCTACCCGTTTTTGGTCCAAGGGCTCAAACGACTCGAATACCGCGGATATGATTCAGCCGGCCTGGCCATTTCAGGAACTGAACTACAGGTTCACAAGTGCAAAGGAAGGGTGGCAGACCTTGAGAGTCATGTTCAATCCAAAGATGTGAATGGAACTGTTGGTATCGCCCACACCCGCTGGGCAACCCATGGGGAACCGAACGACCGGAATGCCCATCCGCACCGCTCCATGAAGGGGAATTTTGCCCTGGTACACAATGGGATCATTGAGAATTATGCCGAATTGAAAATTGACCTTACCAGGAATGGATTTGAATTTCAGTCAGACACTGATACGGAGGTACTTGTCAACCTGATCGAATTTTTTTACCTCAACGGAGAAGGGATGGAGGCCGAAATGGCGATCCGGCTGGCATTGTCCAAGGTTGTGGGCGCATTTGGAATCGCGGTGTTGTGTATGGAAGAAAAGGAGCAGCTGATTGTCGCGCGAAGGGGAAGTCCATTGGTTGTGGGGATCGGGACCGGTGAATATTTCGTGGCCTCCGATGCTACTCCGGTTATCGGCTATACCAACAATGTTATTTATTTGAACGACAACGACCTGGCGATTATTTCCCGGAATAGTCTGACGATCAAAACACTGGAGGACAAACCTGCCACTTTTAAAATCTCCAGGGTTGACCGGACGATTGGCGAGATCGAAAAGGGTGATTTTGCCCATTTTATGCTCAAGGAGATTTTCGAACAGCCCAAAACCATTGAAGATACTTTCAGGGGCCGGCTTTCAGCCGACCGGACATCCATTGTGCTGGGCGGATTGCTGGATATTTTCCCCAGGATTGTCAAGGCCAAACGAATTATTTTGATTGGGTGCGGCACTTCGTGGCATGCAGCTCTTGTTGGTGAATACCTGATTGAGACCTATGCCCGCGTACCGGTGGAGGTTGAATATGCTTCCGAGTTCAGGTACAGGAATCCGATTTTATCGGCCGATGATGTGGTGATCGCCATCAGTCAGAGTGGCGAGACTTCAGATACCCTGGTCGCATTGCGGATGGCAAAGGAACGGGGCGCAACCATCCTGGGCGTTTGCAACGTGGTTGGCTCATCCATCGCCCGGGAGACCGATGCCGGTGTTTACACCCATGCAGGGATAGAAATTGGCGTTGCCTCCACCAAGGCATTTACGGCGCAGGTCACTGTCATTACGCTTTTTGCCCTGAAACTGGCCTTTGCCAGGGGTGAGATAACCTCCGCCCTGTATTCCGAAATTATTCGGGAACTGGCTGAGATACCTGCGAAAATAACCACCATCCTGGCCGGTCATCAAAGAATTGAGGAGATTGCAGCCAAATACAAAGATGCATCCAATGCGCTTTATCTGGGAAGGGGAGCCCTTTTCCCGATTGCCCTGGAAGGCGCGCTCAAACTGAAGGAGATCTCATACATGCATGCCGAAGGATATGCTGCAGGGGAGATGAAACATGGTCCGATCGCCCTGGTCGATGACAACCTTCCGGTCGTAGTGGTTTCTCCAAAAGATCATTATTACGAAAAGATTGTCAGTAATATTCAGGAGGTGAAGGCGCGAAAAGGGAACATCATCGCCGTAGTAACCGAAGGGGACCTGGTACTGAAAGAGATGGTCAACGATATTTTTGAAATCCCAGAGTCCCATCCTGCTGTTACGCCATTGCTGGCTATCATTCCGTTACAGCTTTTCTCGTATTACATTGCAGTATTGCGGGGTTGTGATGTTGACCAGCCTAGAAATCTGGCGAAATCGGTGACGGTGGAGTAGTTTGACGAGATAGAGATTATTTTATATATTGTAAAAAATCTCAGGGCTATTAGCTTCGCATATTTCTGATTACATGTGGCTCATGAAAAGCATATTAGAAGCGCTTGAAATTGAGATAATTACAATAAAATCGGAATGCAAAAAATCTTTTTATTTATACCATTGGCAATAATATCCATTTCGTTGCGTGGAGAACGAAACCATCATACAAGCAGCCAGGGTGAGATTAAATATGCGAAACAAACGACAGAAGTAACTGAAGGCAAAAAAGATCCTGCCTTTTGGAACAAAATGGCCGAAGGTATGAGCCGGGCGCTGATCACCCATTTTTGGGGGGCAAATTTTAACGGATATCCCGACAGATACTACTTCAATTACGGTAGCGATCTATCCAACATGGCTACAAACCATTACTGGCCGCAGGCACATGCCATGGATGTGATCGTTGATGCTTACAAGCGCACCTCGGATCAATACTATCTTGACTTCTATCCATTGTGGTGGGTGGGAGCGCCCAAGTTTAATTTTTCCGGAAGACCGGAGGATCCCTGGTGGAATGTATTTGTCGATGATATGGAGTGGATTGTGCTCGCACAACTTCGCATGTTTGAATCTACCGGACAAGAGGCCTATTTTGCCAAGGCAAAGCAGATGTACAACGACTGGATCTGGCCGACATGGGGTTCGGAAGATGAAGCTCCCTGGTATGGCGGCATTACCTGGAAAACAGATATCAAAAAGTCGAAGAATGCCTGTTCAAATGGTCCGGCTGCCATTATAGCTGCCAGGATATACACGATGTATGATCAGGTCCCTAACCCCGGGAAGAAACCCAAACAAGCCTATCTGGATGAAGCTGTTAAGATATATACGTGGTTAAGGGATAATCTGTATGACCCTGCAGAAGGGAAAGTTCACGACAACATGAATGCAAGCGGCAATATTAGTCATGCTGTCTATACCTACAACCAGGGAACATTTATCGGTGCCGCTCATGAACTTTACAAGATTACCGGTAAAAAGCAATACCTGGACGATGCAGTGAAAGCCGCTGATTATGTCGTTGAAAAGATGTCTAATAATGATGGAGTGCTGAGCAATGCCACCACCGGCGACGGAGGCCTGTTCAACGGAATATTCTTTCGTTATTTTGTCAAACTAATTAACGAACCCGATCTGGAAACGGTCATTCGGGAAAAGTTTCATCGTTATATAACCAACTGTGCAACCATAATGGCCGAACAGGGCGTTAATCCCGAAACAAAGCTTTATGGCGGCAATTGGCACAAGGCACCTGCATTGGGTGAAGCAGTGGTCCTAACACCACAGTTATCCGGTTGCATGCTCATGGAGGCCATGAGTGTACTCAAACCTTTACCATAATCATTGTTACTTAACATATCCGTCTTATCCGTATTTCCGTTTATAAAAGCAAATTTAAATCCCATGAGAACATTATTAGTTTTATTGTTATCTTTTGTCTTTAACTATCAGGTAGTTGCGCAATCTGAAGAGATGATTGCAATTCAGACGCAAAAAAATGAACTGGTCTATCAGGTTGACAAAAATCAAAAAGTTAGTCAGGTCTATTTGGGTGAAAAGCTCAAAAACAACAGCGAATTGAGCAAAGGCAGAAACCCGCAGCACGAAATGTACATTCCGTTTGGGACGAGTGATCTTTTCGAATCGGCTATCCGGACTACCCATAACGATGGGAATCCGTCGATTGAATTGGAATCGACAATAACAACTCTTTGCGTGTGATATCGGGGATCAATCCATACGCCTCTGAATACAGGCTTATTCCTGGTAAGACATTTACCACGCCCTCCTTCGTATTTACTTACAGCAAGGCGGGCAAGGAACTAACCAGCCAGAACCTGCAACGCTGGTCACGAAAATATTCATTGCTCGATGGCGATCAACCCCGCATGACACTGCTCAACAATTGGGAGACCACCTTCTTCGATTTTAACGAAGATAAATTGAAAGGGATGATCAGTGATACCAAAAAGTTAGGCGTTGATCTTTTTTTGCTCGACGATGGCTGGTTTGCCAACAAATACCCCCGGAACAACGACAGATCCTCCCTTGGCGATTGGGAACCCAATAAAACAAAGCTCCCCAACGGAATTGGAGTTTTGGTTAAGGAGGCTGAAAAGCAAGGTGTGAAATTCGGTATCTGGATTGAACCCGAAATGGTAAATCCCAAGAGCGAGTTGTATGAAAAACATCCTGATTGGATCATCAGATTGCCCAACCGCCCGGAAGACTATTCCCGCAATCAGTTGGTCCTTGACCTGCCGAACCCCAAGGTTCAGGATTTTGTCTTTGGCGTACTGGACAATCTAATGACCCGGAATCCGGGAATCGCCTACATCAAATGGGACTGCAACCGTCCGATGTCAAGTTCCTATTCTCCTTATTTAAAGGACAATCAATCGGCCATTTACATCGATTATGTCCAGGCATGGTACAATATATTGGATCGTGTCAGGGCAAAATATCCGCATCTGCCCATCATGCTTTGTTCGGGTGGGGGCGGCAGGATTGACTACAGTGGATTGAAATATTTCACTGAATTTTGGGCCAGCGACAACACAGATCCTTTGGAAAGGGTCTTTATCCAATGGGGTTATTCCTACTATATGCCTGCCATTGCGACCTGTAACCACATCACCTCGTGGGGGAAGCAATCGATCAAATTTCGCACGGATGTGGCCATGATGGGAAAAATGGGTTATGACATTCAGTTGGCACATCTCAACGAAAAGGAGTTGAAATTCAGTCAGGATGCTGTAGTTAACTATAAAAAAATCAGTGACTTGGTTTGGTATGGCAACATGTACCGCCTGGCTTCGCCCTACGAAGGCAACAGGGCAGTGGTGCTATTTTCCGATGAGTCCAAAACCAGGGCTGTCTTGTTCCGCTACAACCTGAATACCCGATACCGGGAAGCTTTCAATCAGGTGAAATTGCGCGGACTTGACGAATCCAAAAACTACAAGGTTGAGGAGATCAACCTGTTTCCGGATACAAAATCAAGGTTCTCCTTTCACGGTAAAACATTCAGTGGCGACTATCTGATGAAGGTTGGATTAAGCGTTTCATCCGAACAACCTTTGACAAGTTCGGTGATTGTTCTGACGCAGGAATAGGTCTTTATTTTAGCTTTGATTCTTTATTGGGGAGTATTGCTAGCTAACTTTATGTCTCAGCTTTACCAATCAGTTAAACACGATAAATTGAGAATTTTTACTCAATTTCACTTTGAAAATAGCTAAATATGATGTAAATTTATAGTTATAAACTACCTGGATGTGAGCAGTAATATTCGGAAAATTGTTGAATCTATTTTGGCGTCCGCTGATATAAAGATCAATGGGGGGAATAGTTGGGATATTCAGGTTCACAACGACGAATTTTTCAAGCGGGCTATTGCAGAAGGTGAATTGGGCATGGGTGAGTCTTACATGACCGGCTGGTGGTATGCTGAAAGGGTTGACGAAACAATCTTCAGAATTTTAAGGGCACGTCTGGATGAGAAAGTCCGAAAAAAAATCGAAATAGCTTTAAAACTTTTTGCCCTCAGACTTTTTAACCTTCAGTCAAGACGAAGGGCATTTATAGTAGGAGAGAGGCACTACAACCTGGGGAATGATCTTTTTCAGATAATGCTCGACAAACGCATGAATTACAGCTGTGCTTATTGGAAAGATGCCGCTTGCTTGGATGAAGCCCAGGAGAACAAACTTGACCTGATTTGCCGTAAACTTTATTTAGAGCCTGGCATGCGGGTACTGGATATTGGGTGTGGCTGGGGTGCATTCGGGAAATATGCCGCTGAAAAATACAAGGTTGAAGTGGTCGGTATTACAGTCTCCAAAGAACAAATAGAACTGGGCGCAAAATTATGTGAAGGACTTCCTGTTGAATTTCACCTGATGGACTATCGTGATGTAAAAGGTAGTTATGACAGAATTGTTAGTGTTGGAATGATTGAACATGTTGGTTATAAGAATTACAGAAATTTTTTCGAAGTTGCTGGAAACCGTTTAAAAGAAAATGGGTTATTTCTTCTTCATACCATTGGCAACAATATTTCTTTACAGACGCTGGATTTGTGGACCCACAAGTACATTTTTCCAAATGGTATGCTGCCTTCAATCAGTCAGCTTGGTAAAGCCATCGAAAATATATTTGTTATGGAGGACTGGCATAATTTCGGACCCGACTACGACAAGACCCTTATGGCATGGTACAAAAATTTTGAAAACGGTTGGATGAAAATCAAAGATAAATACCCCGATCATTTTTACCGGATGTGGAAATATTATTTACTCTCATGTGCTGGGGCGTTTAGGGCAAGAAACATCCAGCTTTGGCAGGTTGTTTTGTCAAAAAACGGAATTTTACAAGGATATCAGCCTATTAGATAGCCAACTGTACCTAACATTGTGGAACTTCTGTGTTTTAATTCATCTTCAGCCTGTTGGATCAAATTTTTGTAATTTCAGGACTCCTGACCTCGTTCAACAAAAATAAAGGTTTTTGAGCATAGTATCG
>CAYHQN010000075.1:0-21623 GCA_964358545.1 uncultured Tangfeifania sp.
TGAATATTAATTAATTAAAAACAAAAACACTTTTCGGAGTGGACTCAATATTAAAACAACAACATGAAAAAGACAATTTTTTTTGGACTCTTAATGATTTTCACATTGAGTACTACCCTGGCATTTTCAAGTAATACGGCTACAAAGGCCGCAACTGAAAATTCTGCTGTTTTGGCTAAAACCGAGAACAAACTATCTGCTGAAGAGATCGCTGTTTTAACGGCACGGGTCGAAGAAATCCGGAACATGGATAAATCGGCCATGACATCTTTAGAAAAGCGCGAACTTAGAAAAGAGATGAAGGGAATTAAAGAAAATGTGCGTAAAAGTGGAGAGATCATCTACATCAGCGGTGGTACCCTTTTACTTATTATTCTGATTATCATTTTAATCTGATCAATACATTAACGATCTTTTTGTCTCCAGGAATCATCTGATCAAATATGCAGTACTTCTAGTATTGCATATTTATTTCTATGAAATACCAGTCAGACGAATCTTTATTTAAAGATCTACTGATAGTTATTCCGCTTTCAATCATCGAAAAAAAAATCGTTTGGCGTGTTTCATATTAAAAAACTTTTTCAATTTTCTTTAATTAGCCGGAAATTTCTTCTTCTTCTGGTTTTTAACTGGATTGGATACAGTGCTTTATCCCAGAAATACTTTCAGCAAGAGGTAAACTACAAAATTCAGGTTTCGCTTGATGATAAACTCCATGAATTAAATGGATTTGAAACTGTCGAATATATTAACAACTCACCCGATAGCCTCAATTTTCTCTATTTTCATCTATGGCCAAATGCTTATTCCAACAACCAAACAGACTTGGCAAAACAGCTTGTCAATTCAAAGGGAAAACAAAAATTATTTAAAGATCCCGAATTGACCGGATTTATTGATTCATTGAACTTTAATGTCAACAATCAATCCGTACAATGGCATTTATTACCTGGTCAGCCCGATATTTGCCGAATAATTCCCAATCTACCCATCAGGCCAGGCGACTCCATCAAAATTACTACTCCATTCCATGTTAAAATACCCAAAGGGATAACCTCAAGACTTGGACATATTGGAGAATCATATCAAATATCCCAATGGTATCCCAAGCCGGCAGTTTACGATAATTCTGGCTGGCATCAAATGTCTTACCAGGATCAGGGCGAGTTTTATTCCGAATTCGGTAGCTTTGATGTAAGCATTACACTACCGGCAAACTATATCGTGGGTGCAACCGGAGACCTTCAGAATGACAGGGAAGCGGAAAGGTTGAATGTACTTGCCTCAGATACTACGTGGCAAACATGTCCGGACTCCGGAAATACTGGATTCCCTCCTTCTTCGACCCAAATGAAAACGCTCCGCTATACAGAACATCAAATCCACGATTTCGCATGGTTTGCTGATAAGCGATTTCATGTTTTGAAAGGGAAAGTGAAACTTCCCAACTCAGGAAGGGTTGTATCCACCTGGATCATGTTTACCAATCAACAGGCAGAATATTGGAAAGATGCCCTCCCCTATGTGAATAGATCAATTCAGAAATTTTCTGTTTGGAATGGAGATTATCCCTACAAAAGTTTTACGGTTGTTCAAAGTGCCCTGACGGCAGGCGATGGTATGGAATATCCTGGCATTACTGTGATTGGCAGTGTAAAAGATGGCTATGCCCTTGACGAAGTGATTGCGCATGAAGTTGGCCATAGCTGGTTTTACAGTGCTTTGGGCTCTGATGAAAGAGGGTATCCGTTTATGGACGAGGGTATCACCAGTGCCAACGAGGTGCGCTATATGCAGGAAAAGTATCCCGAAAAAAAGTTGTGGAAGATCTATGTAAACAACATAAAACTGGCAAAATTCTTTCACATTGATCAAATGCCTGTGAAGCAGATGAGAGAACTCGAATGGCTTTCGCAGGCCCGCGATAACCTGGAACAACCGATAGATCTAACATCTTCAGCGTACAATTCTTTGAATTACAGTTTGATGATCTATACCAAAGCAGGAATGTGTTTCAATTACCTGAGGGGCTATCTGGGCGATTCTATTTATGATGCAGCTATGCAGGAATATTACAGGCTATGGAAGTTCAAACATCCCGGACCAAAAGATTTGAAAAATGTATTTGAATTGGTAACGGGCAAAGAATTGACCTGGTTTTTTAATGACCTACTTGGCACTACCAAAAGATTGGATTACAAATTGGTTCAATTCTCCGGGCAGAAATTGCTGATAGAAAACAGAGGCGAGTTGGTATCTCCGGTGGTAATAGCAGGAATGAACGGAGATTCAATTTGTTTTATAAAATGGATTGAGGGTTTTCAAGGTAAAAAATGGATTGAAGTTCCGGAAGGAAATTATTCCGAAGTAAAAATTGATCCTGAACATCTAATGCCTGAACTTTTCAGGCTTAATAACAACATCAGGGGAAGAGGTCCCTTCCCTAAAGTTGATCCTTTTCGGACTCAACTTTACTTTTCGCTCGAAGATCCTGAAAAGCGATACCTGATGTATATTCCAGCCCTTAACTGGACCAGGGAAAACGGTCTAATGATCGGCATCGCTTTGCACAATGGATTCCTTACGCCCAAACCTTTTGAATATTTGGTGATGCCGTTTATTGGATTTAAAAACACTGCATTGGCAGGATTTGGGAAGATAACCTACAACATTACGCCTTACGATAAATTAATCAGACTTGCAAAACTCTCCCTGGAAGGAACGCAGTTTGGTGCACCCGGCAATCAAAACTATCACTATTTGAAAGCCGGAACAGAGCTTTTATTCAGATCCGGCTTTATGGAAAAGTCCTTAACCCATAAGGCATTTGGAAACCTTGTAGCAGCTTCAGACCTCTTAGAGATTGATCTTCAGCAAAAAGCCGGGATGAATTATTATATGCAGTTTGGATACCAGCTGGAAAAGACCGGTTTCGTCAATCCTTTCAAACTTTCAACTTCCGTCGAATCCAATCATTCCTATATAAAGACAGCAGCAGAGCTCAACTACAAACTTAGCTATCATGGCAATAAAAATGGTTTGGATATAAGGCTTTTCGCAGGAGCCATGCTTAAAAATTGTTCAAATGCCCCCTTTTATGCCCTTTCTGCCAGTGCAAGAAGCGGACGCGAACAATATTTGTTTCAGGGGACTAATCCTGATCGTTTTGCTGTTTTTCCATCCAGTTTCTGGTCAAGGCAAATGGCAATAGCAGAAGGAGGCCTGGTTTCACCGGTCAACCAAATTCTTGGATACAGTCGATGGCTAATCTCCTTGTCCCTTTCAAGCAGTTTGCCCGGAAAAGCCAGTCGGATACCGGTAAGGCCTTTTGCCAACCTGCTGCTGAATGATCATGGGATCGATCCGGACCACAATTCTCCAATCTTCTTTGAAGCAGGCTTAAAGGCTGGTTTGTGGAATTTCTTTGAGATTTATTTCCCGCTGCTGGTATCAGAAAACATCCAATCTGCTGTTCCATCCTTCAATACCCGAATCCGTCTCATTTTTAACCTTAACTCCTTTGGCCAGACCAAACTCAATTCCGGATTAGGTATTCAAATACGTTGAAGGAAAGCACTTTTCCCTGATATGTGAATTATATAAATTATTTTCCTAATTGTGTAATATTTTTCGGATACAAGAAAATAACTTTAACATCACTGAAAGCGCTATAAATAAGCTTCTCTGTCGAAATATTGGTCGATATGGTTATTCGTTCCGATGAGCAATTGGGTACCAGAAAATAAGGAGGTAAATTTATGGATAGAAATCCTATAAAAATATTGGAAAGTCTGGGGCAGTCAATCTGGCTCGACTATATCCGGCGTGATCTAATTACAAGTGGCCAACTCCAGCGCTTGATAGATGAGGACGGACTTAGCGGTTTGACTTCAAACCCCTCTATTTTCAGAAAGGCAATTGCAGAAAGCAATCTATATGATGCAGACATTCAAGGAATATCCATTACAACAAAAGATCTTAACGCAATTTATGAAGCTATCAGCCAACAGGATATGCAAAATGCGGCTGACCTTTTCAAACCTTTGTATGAAAAGAGTAACGGTGGAGATGGTTATGTAAGTTTAGAGGTTAACCCTCATCTGGCTTACGACACTTTAGGTACAATTGAGGACGGATACAGGTTATGGGCAACATTGAACAGGCCAAACATATTAATCAAAGTTCCGGCAACCGTTGAAGGTATACCAGCTATAAGGCAACTCATCAGTGAAGGGATCAATGTAAATGTTACTTTGCTTTTTTCATTACCACGTTACAGGCAGGTAACTGATGCTTTCATAGCCGGGATCAAGGATCGTATCAACAAAGGCAAATCCCCAAAGAATGTTGTTTCTGTTGCAAGTTTCTTTTTAAGTCGCCTTGATGCTGAAATCGATCCAAAAGAACATGATTTTGTTGCCTCTGGGGGGGAACAGGCCCATTTTGCAACCAGGATACGTGGACAAGTTGCCATATCCATCGCAAAAATTGCATATAAAATTTACCGGCAAATTTTTGAAAGTGAAGAGTTTCTCAAACTTGGCGCTTTACCACAGCGGCTGTTATGGGCTAGTACTACTCCACAAAACCCGGATTATTGTGACTTAAAATATGTTGAGGCGCTTATCGGTCCAAATACTGTCAGTGCCATTAATCTCAAAACATTCGAAGCGTATCGTGATCACGGCGATCCGGAATCTCTTTTAGAAGCCAATTTAGAAGAGGCTTCCCTGGTATGGTCCAAATTGTCCGAAGCCGGTATCAATATTAAAGAGATTACCGAAAAATTAGAAAGTGATGGGGTTGAAGAGTTTATTCAGTTGTACGATAGAATGATCGGGGTTTTATCAAAAAAAACAAGGATCTGCTGATCTTTTGTCTTTGCACCTCAAAAATAATTATTGAAGAAACTTTAAATTACTGATTAAAAGAATATTAGTATAATAAGTACAAAAAACAAAAATGCGATGAATACAAAAATATTGATGGAAACGGCAAAATCACTGGTTGCAAATAACAAAGGAATATTGGCAATGGACGAAAGTTTTCCAACCTGCAACAAACGATTTGCCAAATTGGGAATTCCCCAGACGGAGGAGTACAGGCGTGCCTATCGGGAGTTAATTGTTACTACTCACGGTCTTGGTAAGTTTATCAGTGGAGCTATCCTCTTTGACGAGACCATCCGTCAGAAAACAAAAGACGGTACTCCAATGATTAAGGTCATCGCCGATGCCGGAATAATTCCTGGCATCAAGGTTGACACCGGAGCAAAAGAGATGGCAGGTCACCCCGGAGAGAAAATATCCGAAGGGCTCGACGGACTGCGCGACCGTCTTATTGAATATCATCAAATGGGTGCACGTTTTGCCAAGTGGCGCGCTGTTATTGTTATTGGCGATGGCATTCCTACACATGGTTGCATTGAAGCCAATGCACAGACATTGGCCCGCTATGCCGCATTGTGCCAGGAGACCGGACTGGTTCCCATCGTGGAACCGGAAGTTCTGATGGACGGAGAACATACGATGGAGCGTTGCTTCGAAGTAACGGAAGAAGTTTTACGGACAGTTTTCAATCAACTTTACCTGCAACGGGTGTTGTTGGAAGGCATGATATTGAAATGCAATATGGTTTTACCCGGATTAGCCTGCCCTAAACAAGAGTCGGCGGATGATATAGCGGATGCCACCGTGAAGTGCCTTTTGCGCGCTGTTCCGGCTGCCGTTCCGGGGATTGCATTTTTATCCGGCGGTCAATCTGCTGAACTGGCTTCCGCCCGGTTAAATGCGGTGAATGTCAGATTCAAATCTAAATTACCTTGGGAATTATCATTCTCTTTTGGCCGTGCAATCCAACAACCGGCTTTGGAAATTTGGCTTGGTAAGGAGACTAACGTGTCCAAGGCACAGCAAGCCCTTTATCATAGGTCTAAATGCAACTTCGTTGCCAGACGGTGTGAATACAATGCCGTACTAGAATCAGAATGAACATCTCTACTAAGTAAAACACAATGAGTTAAATACTTTTGTATCCTATGTTCTTCGAACCGATCTATCAGTATCGGCCCTGGGGAGGACGGCATTTGGCCGACCTGTTTAACGAACCTCTGCCCGGTAACGATCCAATCGGTGAAGCATGGGTGCTCAGCGATCGCGAGGACCATGCAAGTTGTGTAACCAATGGGTCTCTCAAAGGCCAGACCATTGGTCAATTGTTTAAACATTGGCCCGATCAATTGATGGGAAAACTGGCTGGACGCTTCAGCAGATTCCCCATATTGCTCAAGTTCCTTGATGCGCAAAAAATGCTCTCTGTCCAGGTACATCCATCTGATCGTCAAAAAGACTTTATACCTGCTGGAGAACATGGTAAAACCGAGGCATGGGTCGTACTAAAGTCAGGGACTGAAAGCCGCATCTATGCAGGATTGAAACCTGGTACCACCGCTGAAAATCTGCGACAGTCAATTACAGAGGGTGCAGTTACTGACCGCCTCACCTATTTTATTCCAAAGTCTGGAGATGCCGTTTTCCTGCCTGCCGGTACTGTTCACACGCTGGGTGGCGACATCGTTGTGTTTGAGGTTCAGCAAAACAGCGATGTAACATTTCGTCTGTACGATTGGGATCATATTGATCTCAAAACTGGCCAACCACGGGCACTTCAGGTCGATCAGGCGCTTGCCTGCATTGATTTTGCACAAGGTGTGGTTAGCCCGGTGATGCCGGTATTGGAGACAATATTGCCGGTGGAGCGTGAGCAACTTTTTCACAGTGAACATTTCTGGTTATGGCGGATGAACGGACAATCACCATTTACAGTTGGTGCCATGGATGTACCTCGCGTGCTTGTTTGCATCGAAGGAAATGGGGAGTTGGAGCATGAAAGCACTAAATATGCAGTTGGAAGAGGCGATGTATTGCTCTTACCCGCTATGGCAGGAGTATGTGCTTTTCGTCCTAACGGTTCAGTGAACTTGTTGGAAATAGCGATACCGGATTAGATGATAGGTATTTAGCGGAGGAAGGGAAATGAAAGGAGAATATTATTAGTTCTCTGAAGAAAGCGATTAAAGAAGCTGGCTTCAAAGTGGAAAAGGTTTGGGGAGAAGCAATTGAAGACAGGGTGCCGGATATCCTGCCACCAGAAGGAATTGCTGACCCCCCTAAAGATAAAGTTTAACCCGCTAGTTATTGGGAAATGTGTGAATGATGTAACACTTTTCATAAATAGTGTAACACATGAATCTATGTATGTGTGCATATTTGTGATGTGACGAAGTGAAATCTTATTGAAAAACATACTGTATCAATTCGAGTTAATCCACTCAAAACCAGGATATGGATGCGATGATAAAAGCATGATATGAAGTAAAAAAAGAAATAAAGCTATAATCAATAATGCTTAATTTTAATACTAAATTGGAAAGTTATGGAAACAAAAAAACAGCATTCTGAAAGCGAAGAAAAGAAATCCGGATATCAGTGCCCAATGCACTGTGAAAAGGATAAAGTATATGATCATCCGGGAAACTGCCCGGATTGTAACATGAAACTCGTACCGATAGGCGATAATAGTTCATCGGGCAGCCATGGACACTATTGCTAAAAAGTTCGATTATGTTCGAAAACAATAACATATGACACGCACCAGGAATTGAAAAGTTAATTAGCTACAAAATTTAAAACTGATATTATGATGGATGGTATGAATAATGGCTGGGGAATGGGAGATGGTTATGGATGGATTATCGGCCTTATCGTCTTTATTGCCTTTATTGGAGTAATCGTAAGTGTTATGCAGCGTAGAAAAAACTCGGATAGGCCAAAGTATAATTCGCCTCTGGATATTTTAAAAACAAGATACGCCAAGGGTGAAATCACGAAGGATGAGTATGACGAAAAAAGGAAACATATTTCATAATGCTGCCTTGTTAAAAGAAGGTCAACGCCTTATTTCAATTGAACCAATTGAAACAAATGCCATTATTGCAAAATTGGATGTAACCGCAATGAATACGGAAATTATCTCGCATCAACTTTCCGAAATTACTTTTGAGATTAATAAGGGACATGGAACAATCTGAGATTAATTTTAATATAATACTACCCTTTTAAAAAATTGCAGACCGTAAAAGTGGGAATGATGTAACACGTTCTCAAAATTGTGTACGATTCTCTTACTGAAAACTCCTGACTTTTGGATAAGAGATTAATCTGTTAACAAGATAAAATGAATGTATCGTTTCAAAAGCTGTTTTATGCCATAGCTACCGCATTTTTGCTGTTTGCAATACTGGTTTTTGCGAAACCAATTCTCATTCCTTTAAGTATTGCTTTGCTTATTTCATTCATACTGCTTCCGTTGGCAAAAAAGTTTGAGAAATGGAAAATTGGTAAAATACCTGCTGCTTTTCTCTCCATTTTCGCTGTGATTTTAATAATTGGAGGTGTCACTTACTTTTTTTCAACTCAAATTATTAATGTAGCACAAGAATTCACTGATTTTCAAGATAAAATTATTCTTGCTTTTGCAAATGTTACGCTATTTATCAATAACCATGTAAGTTTCATGCAAAACCTGGAAAAGGGTGAACTTTTTAACCGCATGAAAGTTTGGCTTAATGATTCAAAAGGGTTTTTGGTTAGTAAAACAGTTAGCAGTACAGCAACTTTTATGGCCGGACTGCTGGCAACAATTGTATTTACTTTTCTATTCCTCATATACAGAGATGGATTGACAAAGGCATTTCTGGCTTTTTCGCCCGAGAACAAACGCGAAAGGGTATTAAAAATGTTTAAATCGGTTCAGCAGGTCGGACAAAAATACCTGTTTGGTATGGTAATTCTCACGGTCACAATAGGATTAGCCAACAGCCTTGGGTTGATGATTATTGGCATCGACAATCCTTTCCTTTTCGGATTTTTAGGCGCTGCACTGGCCATTATACCATACATTGGGACTACAATGGGAGCTATCATTCCTGTAATTTATGCTTTTGTTTCTTATGATTCTATTTGGATGGCAGTAGCAGTTGCCATTTTATTTTGGGCTGTTCAATTGGTTTCCGATAATTTTCTAACTCCTCGTATTGTAGGGGGTGGTTTAAAAATCAATGCTTTAACGGCTATCCTGAGTTTGTTTATTGGTGCTGCCGTTTGGGGATTGGCCGGTATGATTCTGTTTTTGCCCTTTGCCGCCATGTTAAAAGTTGTCTGCGCAGAGTTTGAGGAGCTCAAACCAATTGCACTAATCATTGGCGAGCAGAATAAAAAATTAGGCGATGGCAGTGAATTATTTATAGTTAGATGGTGGAAGAAAATAAAAGCCAGGTTTTCGGGATAAAAAACAATGGCTATTTTAATAGGTACATTTTTATCCCGGTTTTAGTATGCAGGTATTATTTTGTCAGAGATTTCAGGCTTAATTTATAACTCAGAAAATGTGGTTTTCCAAATCAATAGAAGAAGTTCTTAAAGAAATTAATGTTGATGATTCGTTGGGGCTTTCAGAAGAGGAAGCAAAAGTCAGGCTTGAAAAATACGGTGCAAATCAATTGCTTTCGAAAAAGAAAAAGAACATTTTCCAATTGTTTGTTGCCCAGCTTCAGGAGTGGCTTATATACATTTTATTTGCGGCAGTGGTTGTTACCCTTGTTATGGGCGAATACATCGATGCCACCATCATCATCCTTGTCATAATTACCAATGCTGTACTTGGCGTAATTCAGGAAGTGAAAGCCGGAAAGGCCATTGAGGCGCTTCAGAAAATTTCGTTTCCCAAAGCGCTTGTTCGCCGAAACGGTGAGTTGAAAGAGATAAATTCACACAAAGTTGTCCCCGGCGATATTCTGATTCTTGATGCCGGACGTTTCATCTCCGCAGATATTCGTTTATTTGAGTCTGCAGATCTGCAGATAGAAGAATCGGCGCTCACCGGCGAGTCTATTCCCTCCGATAAAGATGCATCACAGGTTTACGGCGATCTTAAAACTCCATTGGGCGACCGTATGAATATGGCGTTTATGTCGACCCATGTGACCCGTGGAAGAGGAGTTGGCGTTGCAGTTGAAACCGGTATGAAAACTGAAGTTGGTAAAATTGCCAACCTTATCAATACCGAAAAAAAGGAGAAAACCCCTCTGGAAATCAGGTTGGATAAGTTAGGGAAAACGCTTGGAATGTTTGCCATCGGAATCTGTTTCATCATTTTTGTCATTGCGTTAATTCAGGGTCGCGATTTGGCCGAAATGTTTATTCTATCGGTTTCTCTGGCAGTGGCCACTATTCCCGAAGGTCTGGCAGCCATTGTAGCAGTGGTACTTTCCATTGGCGTTACCGGCATGTCGAAGAAAAAGGCCGTTATTAAAAAATTACCTGCTGTTGAAACACTTGGCTCGGTCAACATAATCTGTTCGGATAAAACAGGCACACTTACCCAAAATAAAATGACAGTAAAGACTTATTTCAACCTGGAGGGTGAAATAGCTGTCGAACGTAATTCAAAAAACAGTGCAACCGAAGATGCAAAATTGCTTGCCACAGCCATGATTCTTTGCTCAGATGCAACTTACGAAAACGGGCACGGGACGGGCGATCCAACAGAAATTGCATTGCTGCTTCTGGGAGATGATTTGGGAATTGATAGAAAAAAATTAATTATTCAAGCCAGTCGTGCCAGTGAGTTTTCCTTCGATTCCGACCGAAAATTAATGTCAACTCTCAACGAAGAAAACGAAAAATATACTGTTTATACCAAAGGGGCAATTGGTAATCTTATCGAAATTTCAATACGGGTTTTAGAAAATGGAAAAGTAATTCCGATTACCGAAGAACACAAAAAAAGGTACCTTGATGCAGCGGAAAAAATGTCGGACAATGCACTCCGAACGCTTGGCGTAGCTTATAAACCTGTCAGTTCCATTGTAGAAGGCGCTGAAATGGAGAAAGACCTGATTTTAGTTGGACTTGTTGGAATGATTGACCCTCCCCGGCCCGAAGTGAAAGAATCCATTCAAAAAGCAAAACTTGCCGGCATTACCACCATCATGATTACCGGCGACCATAAAAATACCGCATTCGCCATTGCCCGCGAACTGGGGATGGTTGACTCAATTGATCAGGCCATTACGGGCGGGGAACTGGATGCCTTTTCGGATAAAGAACTCGCCGAAAAGATTACGGGGTATCTTGTGTTTGCGCGTGTTTCACCCGAGCACAAAGTAAAAATTGTTCATGCTCTTAAGTCGCATGGTAATATTGTTTCCATGACCGGCGACGGGGTAAACGATGCCCCCTCGCTCAATGCTGCCGATATTGGCGTGGCAATGGGAATAACCGGTACCGATGTTGCCAAGGCGGCCGCTGATATGGTTCTGATGGACGACAATTTCGCAACCATTGTTTCTGCCATCGAACAGGGCCGAAATATCTACAGCAACATAAAAAAGGCGGTAATCTTTCTGCTTACCTGTAATCTGGGCGAAGTAATCGCCATGTTTATAACGCTTCTGATAGGTTTGCAGGCACCGTTAATCGCCACCCAATTGCTGTGGATCAACCTTATCACAGATTCTTTTCCCGCAATTGCATTGGGCATGGATCCCGGAAATCCGGATGTAATGAAAGAAAAACCGCGGGATTCGAAAGAAAGTTTCTTTGCAGGGGGCGCAGGAATTCACCTGATTCTTGGCGGTGTTTTAATCGGTGCTTTGACAATTCTGGCATTCTGGTTTGGCTATTATGAACATGGTTATAGTCCGTTTGACAAGTCCGCTCCCGAAAATACGGTTGAATATGCCCGCACCATGGCATTTATGGTGCTGGTGATGTGCCAGTTGTTTTTCTCTCTTGCAGTTAGAAACAGTTCAAAATCAATTTTCCAGATTGGTGTTTTCTCCAATAAATACCTGGTGGGAGCCATTGTTCTGGGTGTACTGCTTCAATTAATCGTAATCGGCATTCCGGTAATGCAAAGGGCATTTCATTTGCAAATGCTTGATTTGAGAGGTTGGTTAATTGCAATTTCCTTGGGTTTGGTTCCGCTGTTGGTTAACGAGATTGTCAAAGTATTTATTCGGTCACGAATAAAACGTGCAAATGTGTGAATGATGTAATTTCTTCCTAAAATTCTGTAAAACTTATCCTTTCTCCAAAGATTAACTTAGTTTTCTCAAAATTCACAAAGATAAGATGAAAGAGAAAAGAGATAAGTTGAATCCGACTGAAAGTCAGGCAGACCACGACGAGGAAAATAATTTTGAGGGATATCCAATCTATCCTGACGACGAAGACATTTACAAAAACTTTCAGGAAGAAGAAGAAATCAACCCTGAAGATCCTTCCAGAAAAAAAGAACCAAACAGCAACAATGCCTTAAGAAGGAAAGATCTGGATGATGAGTACAGCGAAAATGACCTAGATATTCCAGGCACAGAACTGGATGACCTTCAGAAAGATATTGGAAATGAAGATGAAGAGAATAATTATTACAGTTTAGGCGGAGAAGACCATCTCGATCTGGAAGAAAATCAGGGAGAATAACAAAATCCAAAAGATATCTCACTTCTGGTTCCTGTCTTTTGATTCTGATAAAACAGATGCACCGATTAAAAAAACAGGATGCTCTATCAGCTTGGAAGTAATTTCACGGGATTTGAAATGAGTGCCATGCTTGATGATGCCAAGATGGGAATGAAATATTTATCGGCATGGGACAGAATTGCATTGGTCTCTGAACATCATATGATAAATACTTTTGCCAAATTCTTTGGTCATATTTCATTTCTTTCCTGATATTAGGTTTGAATAGGTGTGAATAATGTAACTCTTTTCTAAAATTGTGTAACAATTGTCTGATTTCTGTGAATTAAATTAGTTGCATTAAACTCACATCTTTAAATGAATAATAAAGCTAAAACACTGGATCTCACTATAAGAGATTCCAGTAGTTATAAAAATTTTATTGCGCCAGACTATCCGGATTATCCGGATTGTGATGATATCTATAATACTCATCTTGATAGAAATGAAATTGATTCAAAATATATATTTGGAATCAAAGCGTCCCCACAAATATCAAAAAAGCATGAAAGTATTCAGAAATCTTACTGAACAGCAAAAGCACGCGCTCCTTAAATTTCCTGCATACATTTCCTTGCTTGCTTCGACAGGCGACAAAATGGATGAAACAGAAAGAATGGTGGCAATCAAATTGGCACATACCAAAGCCTTTTCCTGCCAACCCCTTCTGGCTGAATTTTGCAGGGAATCGGAAATCGTTTTTGCAGACAATCTGACACAACTAGAAGCTGTGTTGCCAAAAAATAAAAATGAGAGGGATGTAGCAATCAGAATAGAATTATTGAAACTTGAAATGATATTATTGAAGTTAGGAAAGGAGTATGGTTCAATCATGCATCAGAGCATGAAAACTTTTAAAGAGCATGTGTTAAAAGCCCACCACAGTGTAATAGAGGATTTTCTATTTCCAATTACTATCCCCGGATTATCAGATTGATTCTCTAGCAAACGATAAAGATTAATACCTTGTCATGCGCAACCGGTTTCATGGTCCCGGGTAAGCCTTCCAATAAAAAAGATCACGAATAATTTTTCAGCTTCCAGTAGAAATGTGTGAATGATGTAAATCTTTACAAAGGTTGTGTAACACTTTTATGTTCAAAGTAATACAACTTTGCACCAGGATCAGTCAATTCAACTCATTCTGAAAATATTCATACATGATGTCAATCACCTATTATTTGCTGCAATTACCATCCTTCGTACTTTTCATTCTGATCATTTCGATTGGCGCAATTGGAGCAGGACTGGGCACTTTCCTTTTTCGTAAATACGCGAATTTGAAAATTCTCCGGTCACACAATGAAGTAACTGGGTTCCTTTTTTTGACTTTGGCCAGTTTTTATGCATTTCTGCTAAGCTTTATTGTATTTATTGTTTGGGGACAACTGAATGAAACGACAAGCAATGTGAGCAAGGAAGGTAGCTCCGCCATGGGTCTGTACCGCGACATTAAGTTTTATCCGGATACCGTTGAATCAAAACAACTCATGATCGTCTACCTTGATTTCATATACAACGTAATTGATGAAGAATTCCCAAACATGGAACAAATGAAGCCAAGCCGAAAAACTCCGGAGTCATTTGACCGTGTCTTTTTTAAAATAGAACATCTGAATCCAAAGAATCCCTTTCAAATTCAGCTGGTAGCAGAAATGTTTAACCATTTGAATCAACTGGCAACCTATAGGGGCCTTCGTGAATCCTCCCTTGAAGAGGAAATTCCTTCTCCATTATGGTGGCCAATGTTACTGGGGGCACTCATTACCATCTTTTGTGCCATGTTGCTTGATATTGAGAATGCAAGGCTGCATATAACCTTAAACGCAATGCTGGGGGTTTTCATTGGGATGCTTTTCTTTATTATTCTTCTGCTTGATCATCCCTATTCCGGCAGCCTGAGTATTAAACCCCAGTCGTATAAGCAAATATTTACCATGGAAAAGTGGGACAATGATACCCATGTAAAAAAAACAGACCCAAATTAACGGAAGAAATACCCATGAGCAAATATTTATATCAACCGAAAATGATTATGTGGGTATTCCATGCGACCATTGAAAGACAAAATATAAACGCATGAAAGAACATTTTAAATTAAAGCAAATGACATTGAATCGAAATATTATCTCTACGATTTTAACAGGCGGCTTATTTATTATTATGATAACTTCCTGTGGTCCTCGGGTACAAAAACCGGATGACGCATTTGATCTTGTGAAGAAAGAAAGAATGATGTCAGATGACAGTAGTTTTGTCAGCAAAGAAGTAATTCAGGCATCAATGAAAACCGAGGTAGTGAAGAAGATAGAAACTCCGGATGAGTGGACCATTTTCAGGCTTGAAACGGAAAAGAAAATTCGGCTGAATGAAAATCAAATCAAAAAAATTAAAGAATTGCCTGATATTAAGGCCAATTCGCGAAAAAAACTGTCAAAATTGGAGAAAGACAACAACAACCTGAAAAGCATGTTGGATGAATACAATGATGAAGTAAAAGCTAAGTGGGAAATGTTTAAAGTTTCGATAAACCACAGTGCAAATGAGATTGGTATCGAGCTAAATGCCCTGAAAACAGATATTAAAAAATGAATCATTCAGGTTAGAACTATGTCAGAAATAATTGAAAATAAGGAATCAGAAAAAGTCCGTAACCGCCGTGTTCACATGGCGAATGAACGAACATTTCTTGCATGGATCAGGACAAGCATTGGGATAATGGCATTCGGTTTTGTTGTCGAAAAGTTTGCCTTGTTCATGAAACAAATGTCGATTATTTTGGGGAAATCAACTATTGAAAATACTATGCCTCCTTCTCATGGGTATTCGTCAATCGTTGGAATATTCCTTGTCGGTTTCGGCACGTTGATGGGCTTGCTTGCATTTGTCAGGTACAAAAAGGTTGAGAGACAAATAGACGAGGATACATACCAACCTTCATCTATACTTGACATACTGCTTCTCCTGGCAGTTCTGGTAGTCGGAATCTTCCTTGTAATTTATCTGATTCACAGTATTTAATGTAGGTGTCAAAATGACAAGTAAAAAATCGCTCACCATCGTTCAAATGAACGACACCCACGCTTATTTTGATTTACACCAGGAGATGTTCTGGCAGGGTGACCATGCCGTTTACCGCCAGGCTGGAGGTTACGCCCGCATTGCTACAATTGTAAAACAAATACGGGTCGAAAATCAGGGATGCATTCTCTTTTGCGACTGCGGCGATACTTTGCATGGCACCTATCCTGCTCTGGACACACAGGGACAGGCGATGATCCCTATCTTAAATTCATTGGGGCTTGATGCCATGACAGCCCACTGGGAATTTGCTTATGGCCCTGAGATTTTTAACCAGCGGGTTGCTGAACTTAACTATCCGATGCTGGCAAACAATGTTTTTGATAAAGCGACAAAAAAGCTGGTTTATCAGCCATATTCAATTAAAGAGATTGGAGGATTAATAATTGGACTTATAGGGATTGCCTCAAACATCGTGGACAAGACCATGCCATCCTCATATAGCGAAGGGATATACTTTACACTGGGTAAAGACGAACTTCCGCCAATTATTGATTTGTTGCGCATTGAGGAAAAAGTAGACCTAATTGTTCTGGTCTCGCACCTCGGGTTCTCTCAAGATATGAAGCTTTTATCCGAAGTACACGGCATAGATATTTGTCTCAGCGGCCATACCCATAACCGCCTTTACAAGCCGGTTCTCAATGGGAAAACTATTGTAATACAGTCAGGTTGCCATGGTTCTTTTTTGGGACGTTTGGATCTGGAAATAGTTGACGGACAAATTACTGATTATAAGCACCGGTTGATTGAAGTTGAAGCGGCCATACAACCTGACCCTGTAGTAGCTGAACTGGTAAAGCAGGCACTCGCACCTTACAAAAATGAACTCGCTGAAGTTGTCGGTGAAACAGCCACCGCGCTCAACCGGGGAACAACAATGGAGACAACAATGGACAATTTCCTGCTTCAGGCATTGCTCGAAAGCACGGGTGCACAACTGGCATTTTCGAATGGCTGGCGCTACGGTGCACCAATAGTTCCGGGACAAATAACTCTAAACGACCTTTATAACATGATTCCCATGAATCCACCTGTCTCAATTGTAGAGTTAACCGGAACAGAAATCAAAACGATGTTGGAGGAGAACCTCGAAAGGACGTTTTCATGCGATCCATATCAGCAGATGGGAGGATATGTCAAGCGTTGTCTCGGTCTTAATGTATACTTCAAGGTGGAGAATCCATCAGGATACCGTATTCAAAAACTATTTTCAGGCAATGAAGAGGTGCAGCCCGACCGGTATTACACAGCGGCATTCGTCACGATGCAAGGAGTCCCTCAGAAATACGGCCGCAATCGTGAAAACCGGTCAGAACGGATTATAGAGGCGATGCGAAAATATTTGAGTCTGCATCACCCCGTTCGTGCAGAACTCAGGGGTACGTTTGTGGCGGTATAAGAAGGAATAGTGCGGATAGGAATAAAACAACATTTATCATTACAATTAAATCATTACAATTTATGGGTTTTAAAACTTTTTATAGTGCAGTAAAAAAAAGAGGGCTAAGCATTTTGCTTATTAGCTTTCTTATTATCATTGTTTTCGTTCCGGATGCAAAGTCCTTTCTATTACAACAATTGGTTTCAGTTGGTTTATTTAAAGCGGAAATAAAGAAAAATGGGGTAAATAATTTACCTGAAACGGCTTCCTTTTCCTTTACAAATTCAGCAGGCACAACTGCTACTATTGCCGGGTTAAAAGGTAAGGTTGTATTCATTAACTTTTGGGCATCCTGGTGTCCGCCATGTCGTGCCGAAATGCCTTCATTAGATGAATTGTACAAGAAACTACAAAATGATGACAGGTTTGTTTTTCTTTTTATTAACGAAGATGAAGACAAGTCAAAAGCGATAAAGTATCTTGGGAAAAATCATTTTACTATTCCTTTATACACCCGCTCAGGAGACATGCCCAATGAAATTTTCAGTGGAACTTTGCCCACAACGATTGTTATTGACAAAGACGGAAAAGTGGTATTAAAGCATGAAGGTATAGCCGGTTATAACACCGATGCATTTATCAGGCAGTTAAAAGACCTGTTATGAATAGTGAAATCTTTCATCCAAAAAAAGCATAGCACATATAAATGTGTGAATGATGTAAATATTTTCAAGAATTCTATAAAAATTCAACTGTTTCAGGCTCTTACCTTAGTTCCCATTAAATTCATTAATAAAAACTCAATAAGATGAAAGGGAACAAAGAATTACTTATCGTCCTGAATTCACTCCTGGCTGACGAACTTACCGCGATAAACCAGTACATGGTCCATTCTGAAATGTGTGAAAATTGGGGTTACGGAAAGCTTCATCTGGCTATCCGAAAACAAGCAATGGATGAAATGCATCATGCCGAATGGCTAATCGAACGAATTATATTTTTTGAAGGTGCACCAACGGTTTCCAAACTGAATGCCATAAAGATTGGCAAAACTGTAAAGGAAATGATTAGCAATGATGATCAGGATGAACTTGAAGCAATACACGCTTATAACAAGGCAATCAAACTCGCTCAGGAAGTTGGTGATCAGGGAAGCGTTGACCTTTTGACTAAGATCCTTAAAATGGAAGAAGGTCATGTAGATTGGGCGGAAATGCAGCGGGCACAGATAGAACAAATGGGATTGGAGAATTACCTGGCAGGTCAAAATGTGAGTCCTGCAAGCTGATTCTTTGCCATATAATTGGAATAATTTCAGAGTCTCCGACTCTGAAATTATTTACACCAGTTTTAAAGAAAATTATTGCTCCCTAAATTTTAAAACGATGCCATCCTTAGCAGCTGTAGCGAAAATTGATTTTCCATATAAAATTAGTCAACAGAAAGTAAAAGAAGGTGCACAAGCTCTGTTTGCTCCTTCTTTTCCTCAGGTAGAAAGAATGATGAGCGCTTTTGATAACACAGAAATAATAACAAGAAATCTTTGCAAACCTCTTGATTATTACGCTACACTGCATTCTTTTCAGGACCAAAATGCGGAATATATCCGCATTTCCCTTGAATATTCAGTCAAAGCGATTGAAAAGTGCATCTCCTCAGCTCAAATTAATAAAGATGAAATTACTGATATTATTTTCATCTCAACAACCGGACTGTCAACGCCGAGCTTAGATGCACTCATCATTAACAAAATGAGACTGAACCAAAATATCGGTCGGATGGCCATTTTTGGTCTGGGATGTGGAGGTGGAGTTGCCGGTTATTCAAAAGCAAACATATTGGCAAAAGCGAATCCTGATGCAGTGGTGTTACTCGTAGCTGTTGAATTGTGTTCGCTGACTTTTTTACGAAATGATTTCAGCAAAAGTAATTTTATCGGATCAAGTCTGTTTGCAGATGGTGTTTCGGCCTGCATCGTTACTGGTGATAATCATGCAAACAAAACAAAAAATGCCATTACTTTTCTTGACACACAAAGCAAATTGTATTACGATACTTTAGATGTTATGGGATGGGAATTCCTTGATAGTGGATTTAAAGTGCTGTTTTCCTCTGATATTCCTACGATTATAGCCAATAATATCAATACCGATGTTACTTCATTTCTCGAAAAACATCATTTGAAAATTTCAGATATAAAGAATTTTATTTTTCATCCAGGCGGAAAAAAAGTGTTGACTGCATATGAAGAGGCATTAAAGGCAGACGGCGATTTCCTTAGAAATACGAGGGAAGTGATGAACGAAAATGGCAACATGTCGAGTACAACTGTCTTGTATGTTTTGGAAAGATTCTTTACCAAAGGTTTCAGAAATGGCTACGGACTAATGGTTTCAATGGGTCCGGGCTTTTCAAGTGAAATGGTTTTACTACAGATGCAAAGCAAATAAATGACTTTTATTCTATTCATATCATTTCTTGTTTTTCTTCGGATTGAAGAATTGATGTTGTCTAAAAGGAATAGAAAATGGTTGTTGGAAAATGATGCAATTGAATACGGAAGTAAACATTATCCGTTCATTGTAGCGCTTCATGTTTTATTTTTCCTTTCACTGATTTTCGAATACACCGCACAACAGGAACATTCTTTCAGTTTACCCCTGATCATTTTCTATTTTTTACTCCTTGCATTCAAAATCTGGATCATTGCATCATTGGGAAAATTTTGGAACACCCGTATTTACCATATCCCCAATATGCCCTTGATAAAAAGAGGACCCTACAAGTATTTTAAACATCCAAATTACTTGGTAGTCATTGCTGAGATTGCCGTTATCCCGATGATATTTCATTTGTATATCACTGGCATTGTATTTACCCTGCTTAATCTGATGATGCTGTTTGTCAGAATAAAAGAAGAGAATAAAGTATTGCAGATCTAAAAAAGAGAGCTTTAAAAACAATAACATTACCATGCGAAACGTACGATATAATATCACCATTTCGGTAAACAATCTCGATGTCAGTTACAGTGATAATGAACTGGATGGAGTTCTGGTTCAATCCCCTGAAAAGAGTGTGGTTTTTGAAAACAATGAGAAGGTTTTAAATCCTCAAATCCTTAAAAAATTAAACACAATATGAAAAAATTAATCTGCTTCTGTATTTTACTTATTCTACTATTCAACATCTCCTTCGCCCAGCAAACAAAAATCGTTTCTTCCTATGGGCTGATCAATCAGGATGTAGGTTTTGAACAAATTAAAGCCGACAGGATGAAGGTAAAAGCTGATAGGGCAAAAGAACATATAACTTTGCTAAACGTCCGATATAACCTTTCAGAAAAGACATCTCCGGATGTTTTTATGTCAGGAGGAAAACCAATACCTACAGGCCTAACAGCCAAACTCCAGGGTATAAATTGGGCAGATTTGGATAAACTAACTCCTGAGCAGATTAAAACGAGGGACCTTTTCCCATACAAACCCCTACCATTTGCCGATCATGCCGAGGGCGGCATGCTTTTCCCACCTATGATTACTAATTTGCTCCCACGGCTTGTTCGCTTCGACCTGGATTTTGATCTTCCGGAACATATTCTACCGGATGCGGCGCCCCCTATTTATCTGACCACGAGACCCGATCTGGGTGATGTTTCGAAAGGTAAACTGATAACCATCGATAATTACTACGAAATTTTCAATGGGCTTTTAAACCCCAAACAACTTGAAGGATTGCGCTTGCTGGTTACCCAGTTCCCGCAACAACAGTTTAATGCCACCGAAGACCGGCGAACTGACCGGCCCAGTCTTGGCGTTACCTGTTTTGATTGTCATGCCAACGGGCACACCAACGGGGCAAACCATCTGGTTGGCGATATTCGGCCGCAGGAGTTCAGGCACCGGATCGAAACACCTACTTTGCGTGGCTTAAATGTTCAACGTCTCTTTGGTTCTCAGCGAGCACTAAAAACTGTTGAAGATTTTACGGAATTTGAGCAACGTGCAGCGTACTTTGACGGGGATCACGCCATGGCAGCCAAAAAGGGTGTTAACGTTTTGGAACGGGGCTCTCAAGTGCACTTTATGGCGGAATTTATGGCTATATTGGATTTTCCGCCAGCTCCCAGGTTAAATATATATGGAGAGTTGGATAAAGCTAAAGCATCCCCGGCAGAATTGCAGGGAGAAAAAATTTTTAACGGTAAAGGTCTATGTATCAGGTGTCACCCTGCACCTTACTATACCGACAACAGTATGCACGACTTAAAAGCAGAACGTTTTTATAAACAAGAAATGGTTAATGGCATGATGATGGCACATGATGGCATGATTAAAACATTTCCATTAAGAGGTATCAAAGACTCGCCGCCCTATTTGCATGACGGAAGGTGTTTTACCCTGGAAGATGTTGTGGAATACTTTAACCTTGTTCAGGAATTACATCTGACAACTCAGGAAAAGACAAATTTGGTTGCGTTTTTGCGTGCATTGTAGAAAATCGGTTTTCAACAAAATAAACGTATGCACCCCATCAAATCCGACTTACCCCAGCAAATTTTTATCGATAAA
>CAYHQN010000076.1:0-21228 GCA_964358545.1 uncultured Tangfeifania sp.
AGCGGATGCACCTGGAAATCCCACTTGTAACTGTTACCCGCTGGGAAATCCCGTTTTCATACAACCCGGGCACACCGTTACCGTGAACATCAACAGCGCTTCTGCCGCGTCTGTAGATATCCAGGGTACTTTTGACCTGAAACAAAGTATCAACCATAGTCTGGGATCAATTACCGATACAACCCATGCGGGTACCGGGAAAATGATGATTGAAAACTCTCCCGGTGGAATGTTCGTTTTCCCGGGTGGTAATTATGACCGATTTATGGCATCAAGCGGTACAACCGTAGAACTTTATGGTTCTATTGATGCACAGATGCCCCTGAAACCGGGCAATCTTGCAAAACCTTATCAGAACCTTATTTTGACCGGCGCCGGGATCAAATATATGAGCGCGGAGGTTCTTAAAATTCTTGGTAATCTAACAATCAATAATGGGGCAAAATTGAGCGCTGTCCTATTTAACATGCCACTGTACATTTTGAAAAATTGGACAGATTTAAATACTGCACCATCTACCGGAGGATTCGTACCAGGAACCGGATCTGTAAGTTTTGAAGGAAATACGGCTCAAACATTGACAGTATCTACTTCAGGTATTACCGAAAATTTCTATGATTTCGGGATTACAAATCCAGCGGGAGTTACGATTGCGGGAAGTGGAAATGCCCAGATCTCGAACAATCTTTCCCTTAACAGCGGTGCAATCACGACCAATGCAACCAACTCATTGACTCTGACAAATGCCAGCACATCAGCGGTAAGCGGTGGATCTGTAAGCTCTTACATCAACGGTCCCCTGCGAAAGCAGATCAGCAACGGCTCATTCTTCACCTTCCCGTTAGGAAAGAGTAGTCCATCACCAAGGTATGGTCACGTTTATCTTTCTGGCATTGTTACTGCAGGTATCTGGGAGGCAGAATATTTTAACAACAGTCCAAATTCCAACTCACCCTCTTTGACAATTACCAACATGTTGACACCAATTGCGAGTGTCAGCAACAATGAATACTGTCGCGTGAGAGGGGTTAGCTCCGGCAGTGGAAATGCAACGTTGCGTTGGGATGCCAACAGCGGATATCATCTGTCCACAGCATCCGACAGAAGTAAAATAAGGGTAGTCGAGTGGGTCCCATCCAATACGAGGTGGGAAAACCGCGGAAATATGGTTACTGACAATGGTCCTGATGCCGGACTTGTGACTACCGATGCTGCCATAGCGTTGGCAGACGGAACCAATCTGCATTACCTGACTATTGGCGGAGGAAGCTTGCCATTGCCAACTGCAACAATTACCAGCGCGCTTACATCTGCTGTGTGTAACAACAATATCGCTACAACTACTGTTACTGTCGCCCTTACCGGTACAGCGCCCTGGTCATTGACCTACCAGTTGGGAGCTGTTTCAACAACCATAAACAACATCGCATCTTCTCCTGTTTCAATTGTACTTACTTCAGGTTCACCGGGGATTACCCAACCAATCACTACAGATACTAATTTCAATTTTCACATTACCAACGTCAACGACTTCAATGGGGTTGCCGGAACTGCAGATTATACAACGACTGCTGTAATTACCATCCATCCAATGCCTGATAATACCATCACAGGAAGAACGCTTGTGGGTATCAATGAAGTAGTTGCTTACACCACTCCGACCGATGCGAACACTTACGCATGGGCCCTGAGTTCCAATGGAACACCATTGACTGGAAATACTTCCACCTATACTGTTACCTGGGGGACAAATACGCCCGGACCATATACCATCGGCCTTACGAAAACCACAACAGCCGGATGTCAATCCACCAATAGTATCTCTGTAACTACAAGTACAACTCCAACTCCTGTGATTTCCGGAAATCAAAAAGTTTGCACAGGTGCATCCGAAGTATATTCTACACCATTGGTGAGTGGTCACAGTTATGTTTGGTCTGTTTCACCCAACGGAACTATTACATTAGGAGCAGGAACAAACAGCATTACTGTTGCCTGGGGGATCGTCTCTATCAACAATACAGTTAGTGTTACAGAAGAAGTTATCGCAACTCCCGGCATTTTGGGTACTGCGTCAAAAACTGTTGATATTGGTATTCAGCCGACTACAACTCCTACCTTCTCCGTACCATCTACCGTTTGTGTGGGTGTTGGTCCTGTCTTTACAATCAATAACTCGGAACTAAATGTCAGGTACCAGCTCAGAAACAATGCGGATAATTCAAATTCTGGCCTTTTCGTGGATGGAACGGGCGGAACCATTACACTGACCGGTTCGCCCATTGTAACTACAACTGTTTACAATATTTATGGCTATACGCTTGCGCCTTTCACTTGCAGTGTACAACTGACCGGTACGGCTTCCGTTACGGCAACGCCATGGGGATCATGGGTAGGTGGCACCAGCATAGACTGGAATACCTCCTCGAACTGGTCGTGCGGACAGATTCCCGGTATTTCCACAAACGTAACTATAGGTGCTGCAACGAATTATCCAGCTCTGAGTACAGGTTCAGTCGGGACTACAAATAATTTATCGATTGGATCAGGTGCTTCTCTTACAGTAGCCGGGAATACGCTTCAAATAGCCGGCGCCATTTCTAATAGCGGTACTTTTACTGCCTCCAACGGAACCATTGAGATGAAGGGATCCTCGGCACAAACAATTGCTGCAAATACTTTTGCGACCAACACCATCGGCAATCTGACCGTTAACAATGCTTCCGGCGTAACCCTGTCCGGGGCATTGAACGTAACTGGTATTGTCAAAGCTACCTTGGGAAATCTTGCATCCGGTGGAAATCTAACGCTTAAATCCACCACTTCCCAGACAGCCTTGATTGATGGCTCAGGGACAGGTGAGGTAACCGGAAGTGTAACAATGGAGCGATACCTTCCCTCTGCTTATGGGTACAAATATCTCTGCACCCCATTTACAAGCGCCTCACTCTCTGCAACCTTATCGGGAAATGCTACGATCCCAACATTCTATGCATACAACGAAAATAACTCTACAATCATATCAAGCGTAGTGACCTATATCTCAGGCTGGGTATCCACGGCTGTAACAGGTTTATCTCCAATGGCAGGTTATGCGGCTAACTTTGGACAAGCCGGAGGTTCGCAAACTTTTAGCATGACTGGAACTGTCAACAACGGAAGCATGACTGCCAGCTTATTAAACCACAACAGGACCTATACCCTGGGATTTAATCTTGTTGGGAACCCCTACCCTTCCCCAATCAACTGGAATTTAGCCAATCGAACCAATGTCGACAATGCCATCTACTTTTTCAATGCAAGTGGTGCAACCGATCAATACAGCGGGGTTTACGACTCCTACGTAAATGGGACTTCCAGTGGAGGTTCGACCAATATCATCCCTTCCATGCAAGGATTTTTTGTTCATGTATCCAATGGAGCATACCCTGTCACTGGCAGTTTGGGCTTCTCCAACGCGATGAGAACCAACGACCCAAATCCAACTTACAAGGCAGCAACATTTGACACAAGGCCTATCATGAGGTTTTCAGCATCCTTCGATAAGCAAAATGCCCTATCGGATGCATATGTTATCTATTTAGACAACAAAACAACACGCAAGTTTGATTCTGAATACGATGCATTGAAACTGATGAATACCGATATCGCAGTACCCAATATCTATGAAATAGTGGGCAACTCACAAAATCTTTCTATCAGTGGAATGCCTGAACCTGTTGACTCTCTAACCAGAATACCTATTGGCATCAAGGCTTTAAAGGAAGGTTGGATAAATATTGTTGCAGCAGATCTATCCAAATTGCCATCAGACCTTACCATCTATCTGGAGGATAAGTCCAACAATATTCACCAGGATTTGAGAAAAGAACCCAAATACAGGTTTTATGCAAATACGGGTGAAACCAACAATCGTTTTGCTCTTGTTATGGCCATGGTTGGATATAATTACAATACCGCAGCACCTGAAAAACTGTTTACCCTTTCGAGAACTGCCAGCACACTCGTTATCAAATCCAATCTTCTCGCTGGTGATGTTGGCGAATTAAAAATTTCAAATATGCTTGGTCAGATTATGATGATAAAAAGTATTACCTTTAATCAAACAATTGAAGTTGGCGCCGACTGGCAAAGTGGAATTTATGTTGTGACATTGGTTTCAGGACAGAATAGTTATTCAGAAAAAACCATTATCCGGCGCAAATGAGAATTGTAAAATAATATGTTCAGCAAAACTTTATATAATTTTTCCCGCTTCAAGCTCCTAAAAAAAGAGTTGGCGCCACTCTTTATCGTGGCCAGTTTGTTGTTGGTTAATGGTTCTATTTCAGCCCAGGAAAAGCCACCAAAACCAATCACTGTTGTTGTCAACACTTTGCAGCATCTTAATTTTGGGACTTTTATTCAAACAGGAGCTTCAGGAACGGTTTCAATGAATTTTTCAGGTGTTGTAACACCGGGTGGCTCAGTCATCATTCCTTCATTGGGATTTAATCCACATGCCATTCCCACACCTGCACTTTTTGAAGTAACTGCCAACCCAGGCACACTGATCACCATTCAAAACGGACCACCAGCAACATTAACAGGAAGTAATGGGGGTACGCTTTCATTGACAATTGGGACATCCAGTACCGGTTCACCCTTTATTACCCAGAACCCGATCACCTATGTTTATGTTGGAGGAACGCTTACGGTAGGATCAATGGCTGCAAATCCGGCCGGTAATTACACAGGCACTTTTACTGTGACTTTTATTCAGCAATAGTATTCTTTTCGTCCTTCTTTGCGCACTTTGCTTGAAATACCAAAGTCAAAAAGAGACAAATGTCCTTGATTCTGGCTGCTGAATCAGTCTACCATCTTCCCTGTCATTATTTTTGTCCAAACCACTTCCAAAATCCTAGAAATACCTAGCTATTTCAAGTTGTTATCAACTTCAGATAGTTGATAACTCTTTGGCTCATGCCCTGTGCGAAGAAGTTAAAAAAAAGGGTAATGGGTAAATTCGCAGCTAAAGGGAAATAATATTTCCTTTCAAAATAAAAGTAACAATGCCCTTTAGTTGAATACAGCGGTATTACAACGATTTGTCAATGCTTTCATCCGTTGCTGGCGGTCGCTATGCACCAGATGGATTTTTGTCGGCTTTATACATTTACTTTTCGTTCTTCCTTATCACACTGAAGCTCAGGAAGAACCGGTATTTGATGAAATATCCATATTCCTTCAGGTGAAAGATGTAGGCGGTATAGAAATTCCGGCGGTCATTAAAGAAGATTTGGTTTACCTCCCTGTCAAAGAAATTTTTGAATTTTTGAAATTCAAAACCGCGATGTCCCAATCCATGGATTCTATCTCCGGATATTTCGTCACCATCAAAGAGCCCTATTTGGTGGATTATAAAAACAACCAAATTCTTTTTCAGGGTAAACCTTATCTGCTTAAAAAGGGAGATCTAATCCGAACAGAGACCAATATCTATTTGCTCTCAAGATATTTTGGCGATATATTCGGACTAAACAGCAAATTTTCGGTCCGCACACTGTCTGTATCGATGGAAACCAAACTGGAATTACCATCCATGCGGGAGAAAAGGCTTGAACAGATGCGCCAGAATATTAGCAAGGTTACAGGGGAAGTCAAAGTAGATACGGTAATCAAACGAAATTATCCATTTTTTCACTTTGGAATGGCCGACTGGTCAGTGATAGCCACTCAACAGATTGGAAAGAAGGAGGATACACGACTAAACCTTGCTTTAGGTTCAGTGATAGCCGGTGGGGAGGCCAACCTGTTGCTCAATTACAACACCAACGAGGTATTTACAGAGAAGCAACAGTACTACTACCTTAAATATGTAAACAACAATCGCGCATGGCTACGGCAGGTAATTCTTGGTAAGATTGGGACCGACGCAATCTCCTCCATATACAATCCTGTAGTTGGTCTTCGTCTGACCAATACTCCAACCACATACCGCCGCTCTTTTGGCACCTACAACCTTAGCGATTATACGAACCCAAACTGGATGGTAGAGTTGTATGTCAACAATGTGTTGGTCGACTATGTTAAAGCGGATGCTTCAGGGTTCTTCACCTTTCAGGTACCTCTGGTATATGGAAATTCGTTCATAAAGCTTAAATTTTATGGTCCATGGGGTGAAGAACGGTACAAAGAGCAAACGCTGACGATTCCCTTTAATTTCATGCCAACCAGGAAGCTGGAATACACTTTTGCTGCCGGGTTAGTGGAAGACAGCATAGGAACGATTTTCTCCAGAGGAAATCTGAACTATGGCTTAAGCAAAAGTATCACCATCGGAGGCGGAGTAGAATATCTCTCGTCCGTTTCAACAGGAACCATCATGCCTTTTTTCACATTGTCCACCCGTCCCCTATCCAACCTTATTTTGTCAGGAGAATATACCTATGGTGTCAGGGCCAAAGGAATTCTGAATTATCAGCTTTTAAAAAATATCCAAATGGAGTTAAACTACACCAAATACCAGCCGGGTCAAAAAGCAGTCAACTACAACTACCTTGAAGAACGAAAAGCCATCATAACGTTACCCATCAAGACTCAAAAACTTTCTCTATATAACAGGTTGACCTACAACCAGATAATCATGCCAGGAACCCAATACACTACAGCAGAATGGCTGCTCTCCGGAGCCTTTCTGGGTGTTAACACCAACCTGACCAATTACGCCATGTTCTCAGAGCACAGCCAACCCTATACCTACAGCAACCTGGCTATGTCTCTCCGGTTACCATATGGATATATGTTTATACCGCAAACACAATACAACTACAGTCAGGGGAAATTTATTTCGGCAAGATTTGCTGTGGAGAAGTATCTTTTTAAAAATGGATTTTTCTCCTTCTCTTACGAAAACAATTTTATAAGCAGTACGCAAATGGCCCAGTTCGGCTTTAGATACGATCTCCCATATGCACAAACAGGAATTACGCTCAGACAATCAAACAACGAAACGACTTTGATGGAAGTGGCGAGAGGAAGTCTTATTGCTGACGCTAAAACAAATTATTTCGGTGCCAACAACCGGGTCAGTGTTGGTAAAGGAGGACTGGTCTTCTCGCCATTTCTGGATCTTAACTGCAACGACAAACGCGATCCTGGTGAACCAAAGGAGTACAATCTGAATATTCTTATCAGCGGAGGTAGACCATTTCAGGACGACCGCGACTCGACCATCAGAGTTTTGGATTTGGAGCCATACACAACCTATTATGTTGAGTTAGACCAAAATAGTTTTGACAATGTTGCCTGGAAACTTCGAAAAAAAACCATGAGTGTCATTGTCGATCCAAATCAGTTTAAAATGATAGATGTTCCCATAGCTGTTGTTGGCGAAGTTTCTGGGACCGTAAGCAAAAAGAGCAGAGGTGATGTAGCAGGTATTGGGCGGATTGTTGTCAACTTCTTTAACCGTGATGCCAAACCTGTTGGCAAAACATTGACCGAGCCGGATGGCTATTTCAGCTATCTTGGATTAGCTCCCGGCAAATATTTTGCCCAGATTGATACTTCCCAGTTAAAAAGAGTGCACATGGTTTCAGAGCCGGACACGCTACATTTTTCAATTAAGCCAAGCAGGGATGGTGACATTGTTGAGGGAATGGACTTTACCCTAACCAGTCTTCTGAAAGAGGAAGAGCTAATTCAACCAGCAAAACCGGCAGTTGCAAGCACCACACCTGATAAATCGAAGGTGACGGCCATTCAGGCAGAAAAGACAAAACCAATAGCCGGACAGCCTGTAGCCGATCACGCATATCTGCAGGTCGGTGCCTTCAAGAGTAAAACCAATGCAGATAATCTTGCCCAATCGTTGTCTAAGATCTCTCAATGCCCGGTTGTGGCAATCCCCGATGGCGGATTCTACAAAGTAAGACTGGGTGGATTTGATTCTGAATCAGCACTTTTGGCTTGTAAAAATGTAATTATCACCAATGGTTATTTCAAAGAGAATCAAATATTTGTAGTTTCTGCTGCAAAAATCGCAAAAACTGCAATGACCATTGCTATCAAAACAGCAGTGCCGGTTATACCGAAGAAAGATACGACAAGCGTTGCGAAATTCGTTGTCAGTAAGCCTGATACGACTCAAAAAGCAACTACTGCGAAGGTAAAAACTCAACCGGCAGCCAAACCACAAATCAGCAGTAAACAATATTTTGTTCAAGTTGGCGCCTTCATAGATGAGAAGAATGCAACTCGCGTCGCACAATATCTTACCCATGCAGTTCCATTCAAGTTGCAGGTTGTGTTTGGTAATCGTTATTACAAAGTAAGGTTTGGCGCTTTCAATACGCTTCAGGAAGCCGAAGGCTGTATCCAGTTAATGGAGAAGAAAGGGATTGAGAACAAGGAGATTATCATCATAGAATTAGATGCACACTGAGTACAAGTACCATGGAGCAATCTAATTAAATAAGAATTGTACATTGGTATTGTGCATGATCAAACTCCCTGTCAGGTAGATTAATCCGACTAAATAATTTCTCACAACCAGAAAATTGAAATCGTAGTTATTTTATTAGCAATTAGTTAGCTTTTAGCTTTTATCTCAACAGAAAGCTGCCTATTATCGGTAGTAGTCTTTATCCTTTATCCTTTATCCTTTATCTTTTTTACTTCCTCAGTTTCCGCTGCAATTCCAGCAATGGCCTGTACCCGATCAAAATCACCCCTTCATCTTTTATTAATTTTCTGATTACCTGGTCGCTGGTAAAGCAGGCAGCTTCCTGCGCCCTTTTTTCTGCAGTTCCGGTTATGGCCTTCAATTCGTCGCTTAATTTTGAGGCATGGATAAATATTTCCGTCACTCCGGGTTTCAGATTTTTGATGATGTTGATCCAGAATGGTTTCACCTCTTTGTAGTTATCGAGCTCCCCGTAAACAAAATAATCCGTAAAGACAACGCCTTGATTAGCAAGCTCATCCCGCAATGTAGGTTGCTTAAATTTCTCCATGGTGGATTGGGAAGGCATCCTCAACGGCAGATTGAACTCCATGGCCAACTGCACATAGGCCTTGAAATAGTCTGGCGAATATTGCATGGTGCCCATGTGAGAATCAATATGGGTAACTGGGACACCGGAAGCAAGCACTTTTTTTATTTGAGCGCGTCCTTCAATCAACGCCTCTGCCGGATTGGAATGGGCGTAAACCTCCTCCACACTGCGCCACAGAAAACCATCAGGATCGCACAGTCCTTTTACCTGCTCTCTGGGTGCCACGGGTCCCCAGCGGTAGAATTGCCACTCCGCTGTATGGGTCAGGTGAACACCAAAATCTTTTTCAGGATGATTTTTGGCGTAATCCATGATTGCTCCAGACCATGGACAGGGAGTCATAATGGTTCCCGATGTGATCATCCCATTTTCCATGCCATCTATAACGGCCATATTGGCGGCATTGCACATACCAACGTCATCGCAATTGACTATCAGCAACTTATCAGTTGGCTTATAACCCAGACGTTCGCTTAACAATTTGGACTGTCCAAAAGCCGAACCAAGAAAAATCGTGGAAAACAGTAAAAAAACAATTGAAAACCTCCCCCTATTTTTGACGAAATGAGTCGTGTTCATTGTGTTCATGGCGTTAACTTTTTAGTAGTTATTCGATGATCTATATTCCCGAATTGGAAAAAATAGATCATTCAAAATTAAGACAAATTTAATTTTGAGTTACGAAATTAACAACTATTGTCGGGTTATGAAATTTGGGGAAAAAGTAAGTATGTTTGGATAATTATGAAATACCAGGTAAAATCGGTAAACATCCATCTAACTGACTGAAAAATGAGAAAGGAATTAACTGGGGCCCTAATTTTTCTTTGTTTGGCATTTGTAGCTTCTGCCCAATACACAACCATCAATGCCCATTCACACAACGATTACGAGCAAAAAATACCATTCTATCTGGCCTACAATGCCCGTTTCGGATCCATTGAGGCAGACATTTGGGCCATCAACGGGGAGCTTTTTGTCGCACACAACAAATCGGCAATAGCTGCCTCAAAAACATTGGATATACTATACATTCAACCGATTGTTGAGCTATTCAAAAAAAATGGGGGAAAAGTATCAAGTGATATTTCCTATACCTTTCAGTTGATGATTGATCTTAAGACTGAGGTCGAACCAACCCTTTCACTTTTGACGGAAAAACTGAAAAAATACCCTGAAGTTTTTGATCCTGCAGTGAATAAAAATGCCGTTAGAATTACCATAACAGGCAACAGGCCTGAACCCACAAGATTCAAAGACTACCCTGTTTTCATCTCTTTCGATGGAAATGTAAGCAAAAGGTATGATCCGGAACAACTGAAAAGGGTAGCTCTTTACAGCGAGAACCTGGTAGTTTTCACCAAATGGCGAGCTACCGAAGCCATACCGGAAAAGGAAGAAGTCAGGTTAAAACAGATTATCGATTCTGTACATGGAATCAATAAAAAGATCAGATTCTGGAATGCTCCTGATACCCAGGATGCCTGGAAAATTCTGATGGGTTTGGGAGTTGATTTTATCAATACCGATCATATTCCGGAACTTTCCACTTTTTTGAAAACAATCAAAACCAATTGAGGCTACTATAACTTCTTTAAAAAACACTTGCCTGATCGTGACAGAAAGAGGGATCATCCCACTCCTCCTCTTTGTTGTTGATCTCAAAAATATCCCCGTTGACCAAGGCCTTGTTATCATTTTTATAAGCGGCAAGGTAGGCTGAAGGTGTAAGTTTCATCACCCTTTTGAACTGTTCGTTGAAATGGGATAGGTTGTTGAATCCACTCTCCAGACTCGCTCCCGAAATGGAGATATTTTCAGTCATCATCAGCCTGCAGGCATGTCCTACCCTTATTTCATTGAGAAAGGAAGAGAAAGTCTTGCCGGTATGCTTTTTAAAATATCGACAAAATGCTGTCGGACAAATATTTGCAATATCTGCCACCTCTTCCAGCTTTATTGGTTTCGTTAGATTCAAAATGATGTGTTCATGAATTTTATTAAACCTGTAAAAATCAAAGGTATTGATCGATTTTGAATAACCAATACTGGAATGGTATTTATACTCTTTCGTGTTTGCCATCATATCCAGCAGAAGAACCATTTCTGTAATCCTCCGGATTCCGGAGAGTTGAAATATTTTTACAATCTGCTCACCAAACTGTCTTCTGCTCTTACCTGTAAATTGTAATCCCCGCTGGGATTTTGCGAGTAACTCTTTGATGGCTCCCATCTCGGGGAGATCGATGAAATTCGTATTAAAAATCTCTTTCTTGAACTGAATGATAAGGGCTTTCATACCCATCAGGGCCTTGCCTTCAAAATATTTCTTGTCACTTTTCCACCAATGCGGTACATTCTCTCCGATAATACTGATTTCGCCGTCGGTAAATCGCCGGATTCCGTCGCCCACATAACTGGTTCCTGAGCTTTTTACAACAAAAAGTATCTCAATCTCGGGATGAAAATGCCATGGAACAGTAAAATGTGGTTTCTCTTCATCAAAGAAAATGACTGATTGAGAGGGTAAAGACTCAAGTTTCTGATAAAATGGCTTCATGATATCAACTGTATTAGCATAATAGTTACTTAGAAATTTGATAATACTAAAATAGCATTATATCTTGATAAAATCACAAAAGTGGAATAGAAAAAATCATTATAAGTTTGGATGGGGATATATATTGAAAACTAAAGATGTAAATTAAACATCCAATAGAAATACCCATGTGGCAATATCCACATCAACCGAAAATGATTATGTGGGTATTAGCTTTGCTGATCTTCGATTCCATCTGGCAACTGAAAAACAAAATTATAAACAGATGAAATTCTTATTAATCGGAAGGGCCTGCCGGCTGGTGGTGTAAGAGTTTCATTTGGCAACCAAACTAAACTAAATTTAGATGAAGCAATTCGCGTTACTTGATTGGGTCGTCTTTTTTGTATACGCTTCCATCATCGTATTTACCGGATTATGGGTCTCACGAACAAAGAAGGGAGAGGAAAAAACCACCTCCGATTATTTTCTGGCCGGCCGGTCTCTTCCCTGGTGGACGATTGGCGCTGCACTACTGGCCGCCAATATCTCGGCAGAACATTTTATTGCCATGTCGGGCTCAGGCTATGCGGTTGGTTTGGCGATAGCGGCTTATGAATGGGTTGCCGCCATTGTATTGATTTTTGTCGCCAAATATTTCCTTCCCGTTTTTATCCAAAAAGGGATATATACGATGCCTCAATTCTTGTCCCAACGATATGATAAAAGGGTAAGTACAATTATGGCCGTTTTTTGGGTGCTGGTCTACATTTTCGTGAACATGACTGCAGTTCTTTATCTTGGAGCGCTTGCAATGGAGCGGATCATCGGGGTTCCAATGATTTACGGGATTATAGGATTCTCGTTCTTTTCGGCCGTGTACTCATTGTGGGGCGGAATGAAAGCGATTGCCTGGACGGATGTAATCAATGTAATCGTGTTGATCTTTGGCGGATTGGTAACTACTTTCCTGGCAGTCAGTGCCCTTGGTGTGGACCATGGCTTTTTTTCCGGTTTTGTTGAACTGATCCACAAAGCTCCTCAGAAATTCCACATGATTATTGCCAAGGCTACCATTTTTGTACCGAATGGTACGGGCGGAACAAAAGATGCGTTTCTGGATCTCCCGGGCCTGGGGGTCGTGCTTGGCTCTATGTGGCTGACTAATATCTCCTTTTGGGGGTTTAACCAGTTCATCATTCAACGCGGACTGGCAGGAAAAAGTCTGAAAGAGGCACAATATGGCGTAGTCTTCGCAGGTTATCTCAAATTACTAATTCCCGTTTTGGTTGTTCTGCCAGGCATCGCTGCATTTGCTTTGGGGGCTGATCTGGCAAAATCCGACGAAGCCTATCCCTGGCTATTGAACAATGTGGTTCCGGTTGGGATCAAAGGGCTGGCCTTCTCGGCAATAGCCGCTGCCGCTGTTTCTGCGCTGAGTTCCATCGTAAACAGTGTTTCCACGGTCTTTACCATGGACATTTACAAAGCCCATTTACGGAAAAACACGGAGGATAAAAATCTGGTCATAGTTGGGAGGATTGTTGCCCTGATTGCATTGATTATAGCGACCTGCGTTGCACCCCAATTGAGAACGCTCGACCAGGCATATCAATATATTCAGGAATATACAGGGTACATCTATCCGGGTGAGTTCCTGATCTTCTTTTGCGGACTATTTTGGAGACAGTCAAAAGCAACCGCTGCCGTATGGGTCGCCTTGCTCACCATTCCTTTGGGAATCCTCCTTAAAATCATTAATCCTGAACTCCCTTTCATCCTGAGGATCGGATATGTCTTCATTATTCTTACAGTAGTGATGATCGGACTGAGTTTACTGGACAAATCGCACAATATTGAAAATCAATTTGGTAACGATACCGCCAGGCGCAAAACAATAAAACTTGGCTGGAGTATTATCTCTATCGCAGCATTTGTTGGCGTGGTTGCAGCCTTTTTTGTTGTGCCGATGCGAAATCTCGCTCTGGAAGCAATCTATGTGCTGGTGGTCGGATTTATCCTTATCGGGGTCATACTGATCCTGAATTCTACCAAACAGACCATGGATGAACATGGACTGATCATTGAAAGATCCATGTTTAAAACAACCGACACATTCAACATTGCCGCCATCGGCATTTGCGGGATTCTGGCTGTATTATATGGGTTCTTTTGGTAGAAGAAGGATTTAGGGATAAAGGATAAAGGATAAAGTAAAAAGGATAAAGGATAAAGTAAAAAAAATAGCAGTTGATGAGGGTGCCCATCCAACAACTTTACAAAGAGGCCTACGGGAAATATGGAATCGGTGCGTTCAACATTTTCAATGCTGAACAGGTACACGGAGTATTTCGTGGCGCTTCAAAAGTCGGTATGCCAATCATTGTCCAGCTTACACCGGTTGCCAGGAACTATCTCCATCCGGAGATGCTGGAATCTCTTCTTTCCGCCGCTGAGCGGATATATCCGGAGGTTACCTACACCGTGCATCTCGATCATGGTAATTACTACCATTGTATGAATGCCATTGAATCAGGATGCTATAACTCTGTTATGATAGATGCTTCGCACGAACTTTTTGAAGAAAACATCAGAATTACCGCTGAGGTGGTAAGAAAAGCCCACTCAGCAGGCATCGCTGTTGAAGCAGAACTTGGTGTGTTGAGTGGTGTGGAGGACCATCTTTCCATTGAAGAAAAACATGCACTTTGTACGGATCCCGGACAGGCTGCTGAGTTTATCGCAAAAACCGGTTGCGACAGTCTGGCGGTAGCGGTAGGTACCAGTCATGGCGCTTACAAATTTTCAGGGGGCAAGGGATTACAGTTGAACATACTGGCAGAAATACAAAACAGAATTCCTGGCTTTCCGCTGGTATTGCATGGTGCATCTTCAGTCCCTGCCGATGAGGTAGAACGAATCAACAACGCAGGTGGAAACCTTCATGCGGATGCCAGAGGAACCGATGCAAATGAACTTCTGGAGGCCATTCGGCTGGGGGTATGTAAGGTAAACATTGCTACCGACATGCGTCTGATCTGGACCAGGGTCAACCGTGAGTTTTTTCTGCATACCCCTGAAAAATTCGACATGGTCGTCCCTGGTAAGGAATACATGCAGGAATTGGAACTATTCGTGGCAGCAAAATGCAAGGCCCTTAATCCATTAATAAAATAACTGGGATGATTAAAGACAGCAAATGCCGCCTGTTGGCCAGATCAGATTCCGGTAACGATATTTACCAAAATATCAGCAACAAAGATGCCGGTTGGAACCTCCTCAACATGGAGGCCAGGGTCATAAAAAAAGGTGACTCCTGGTCAGGATTCACTGGTCAGAACGAATACATTTTTGTATTGATGGGTGGAAATTTCAAGGCCCAAACCTCTGCAGGTAACTGGGAAACCCTGAACGGCAGAAAAGATGTCTTCAGCGGACTGCCGCATGGTTTATATCTGTCGACCAATACCGAATATACAATTACTGCCACCAGCGAGCTGCTCGACATTTCGTACAGCTGGTGTGAAAGCAACCAATCCCATCCTGCGCAATTTGTCACCCCCGATGATGTACAGAAAATGGGTATTGAACACCGTGGGGGTGACAATGCCAGCCGGCAAATCAACCGGATTTTACCTCCCGGTTCGAATTGTCACCGTCTGGTTTGTGTGGAAGTCTATACTCCCTCCGGAAACTGGAGCTCCTTCCCAGCTCACAAGCACGATACCAGAAAAATTGATTCGGAAACAGGAAAACTGCTCGAAGCAGAACTGGAGGAGATTTACTTATTCAAAACAGACAAACCTCAGGGCTTTGCCTTGCAAAAAGTCTATACAGATGACAGGAGCCTCGACGAAATTGCGGAAGCACATAACAATGACGTGGTATTGGTACCCGAAGGCTACCATCCCGTGATCGCCGGTCATGGATACAATGTTTATTACCTGAATTTTCTGGCCGGCAGTGACCAAAGTCTCGCAAGCAGCGATGATCCTGATCACAAATGGATCTATGGAACCTGGAAAAGTATGGATCCAAGGATCCCGATGGTCACTTTGGAAATGAACAAGAAAATTGGAAAATGTGAAAATGAGGCACAGCGTACATTTAGCTTAGTGACCCAATCGAAAATCGAAAATCGAAAATTTAAAAGCTATGACTGAAAAAAAATATGACTTAATTACCTACGGGCGTTCATCCATTGATCTTTATTCTGCCAACATCGGAGCAGATTTTGTCGATATCAAATCCTTTAATGCCTATGTCGGCGGATCGCCCTTGAACATCGCTGTCGGAGCAAAACGTTTGGGATTGAGGTCTGCTTTGCTTACAGGTATCGGGCAAGATCAGATCGGTGATTTTTTGCTAAAATTTTTAATTGATGAGGGAGTAGAAACCAAATTCATACCTCGTAAACCCGGATTCCGTACCAGCGCGGTTGTATTGGGCATTCAACCTCCTGATAATTTTCCGCTTGTTTACTACCGTGAAAACTGTGCCGATTCGAAGGTTACCATTGATGATGTGATCAATGCCAATATTGGATCTTTCCGCTTATTCGAAATTTCAGCGACTGCCCTGAATGTTGAGCCCTCCCGTTCTGCAGGTTTTTTTGCTGCAGAAGAGGCAGTTAAAAACAATGTTCCCATTCTGATTGACCTCGACTTTCGTGCCGATCAATGGCATGATGCCCGCTCATTTGGCGTGACAGCCAGGGCCTACCTGCGCAATTGCACCATCGCCCTTGGTACGGAAGAAGAGATTCTCGCCACCATGCTAAGTGATCCGAATCAAATCCAGATTAAAAATCAGCAGATTTCTGCTCCGGAGATTCGTGGTAACGTAGATGCGGCCATTAAAGATATTATGGCTTTGGGAATTGAGGCCCTCGTTGTTAAAAGGGGAGCCAAAGGTTCGACCGTCTATTTGAAAAGTGGTGTAACTATTGATGTGCCTGGTTTTCCTGTAGAAGTAGTGAATGTACTTGGCGCGGGAGATGCTTTTGCCAGTGGATTTATTTACGGCTATCTGAACGGATGGGACTGGTACAAGTGCTGCCGTATGGGAAATGCCAGTGGCGCCATCCTTGTAACCAAACCGGGTTGTTCCAATTTCAATCCAACACTCGAAGAAGCACTGGCATTCATTGAAGGGAAAGGCGGATTCTAGAAAAAGATATGAGTTATGAGTTATGAGTTATGAGTTATGAGTTATGAGTTATGAGTTTAGAAAAGGCTAAAAGCTAAGAGCTAACGGCCAATTGCTAATAGCTTTTACAACAGAAACAAAAAAACATACAACTTACAGATGAACACAATTCAATTAACAGTCGGACAAGCAGTTGTAAAATTCCTTCAGAACCAGTACGTTGAACGTGACGGGGTTGAAGCTAAATTTTTTGCCGGATGTTTGGGCATATTCGGACACGGAATCGTAGCCGGTGTAGGGGAAAGTTTAATGGAAACTCCGGACTTCCGGTTTATTATGACCCGAAACGAGCAATCATCGGTTCATATGGCAACAGCATATGCCAAAATGAAAAACAGGTTAGGCACTTTTGCCTGCATCTCTTCGATAGGTCCCGGAGCTACCAACATGATCACAGGAGCTGCCTGTGCCACCATCAACCGGTTGCCTGTCCTCCTGATTCCCGGGGATATTTTCGCGACAAGAAATGTAGCGCCGGTGCTGCAACAACTTGAATCCTTTTCATCCCAGGATATTTCTGTCAACGACTGCTTCAAGCCGGTTTCAAAGTATTGGGACAGGATCAACCGGGCGGAACAACTGATTACCGCATTGCCCGAAGTGATGCACGTACTCACCTCTCCTTCAGAAACCGGTGCAGTCACACTCTCTCTTCCACAGGATGTTCAGGCAGAGGCATTCGACTTTCCCGAAGCGCTCTTTCGCAAAAGAACCTGGAAAATTGGAAGGCCCAGACCCGATGCAAATCTCTTAAGGGAAGCCGTGTCTTGCATCAGAGCGGCCAAAAAACCCATCATAATAGCAGGAGGAGGTGTCATATACAGCGAAGCTTCAGAGGCCCTGAAAAAACTGGTCGAAACAACGGGGATACCGGTTGCTGAAACCTTTGCAGGAAAGGGTTCCCTCCCCTACAATCATCCATCCAACCTGGGTGCAGTAGGTGCCACAGGAACGCCTGGGGCAAATGAGATAACCGCTGAAGCCGATCTGGTTATCGGCATTGGAACACGTTACAGCGATTTTACCACAGCATCGAAAACCGCTTTTCAGCATCCGGATCTGAAATTTATCAACATCAACATCACTGATTTCGATACCCACAAACATTCGGCGATTCCTTTGACCGCTGATGCAAAAGTTTGCCTCGAAGAACTTGATTCACTTTTATCTGGTTACAAAGTTGCTGAAGGATACAGAAACCATGTTGCTGAACTTAACAAAAGTTGGGACAAACAGGTGGCCGAATTCTATCATGTAAGCGGTGACATCCCTGTCAACCAGGTAGAGGTGGTAGGCGCTGTCAATGATTTTGCAGGACCTCGTGATGTTGTGGTGTGCGCTGCCGGAAGTCTGCCGGGGGATCTGCACAAATTATGGCGCACCATTGATCCCAAAGGCTTCCATTTGGAATACGGTTACTCCACCATGGGTTATGAGCTTCCTGCCGGAATGGGTGCGAAAATCGCTTGTCCCGACCGTGAAATATATGTAATGATCGGAGATGGTAATTACCTGATGAATAACAGTGAAATCGTTACGGCTATTCAGGAAGGAATAAAATTCACGGTCATTCTACTGAATAACAATGGGTTTGCCAGCATCGGAGGATTATCCCAATCGATAGGTTCAGAACGTTTCGGTACAAAATACAGATACAGGGACGAAGAAACAGGCCTTATGACCGGTGAAATTTTGCCGGTCAATTTCGCACTAAATGCCAGGAGCCTGGGTGCTCATGTGATTGAGGCCCACGATATCCCTTCCTTGAAAAATGCACTTTCTGAAGCCAAAGTACAAACCATTACGACGGTAATTACCATAGAAACGAGTTTGTCTAAAGGTATCCCCGGATATGCCTGGTGGGAAGTTGCTATCGCTGAAGTTTCGGGCGTCGAAACTGTTCAGAAAGCCCGTGCCGATTATGAAGGGAAGAAAAAGAAGCAACGGTATTATTTGTGAGATAAGGAAACAAAAAAGACCTATACATGACAACACTAAAAAATTACATCAATGGCAGTTGGGCAGAGAGTAGAAGCAGCGCAACACTGGATGTTATCAATCCTGCAACGGCTCTTACGATTGCCAGGGTGCCGGCAGGAAGCAAGAAGGATATCCTGAATGCTGTGGAAGCTGCAAGCGAGGCTGCTCCATTGTGGCGAAATACGCCGGCGTCCCAGCGGATACAATATCTTTTCAAAATGAAACAGATATTGGAAGCCAATACGGATCTGATTGCAGAGATCTGTACAAAGGAGTGCGGCAAGACTTTTGCCGAATCCAAAGCTGAAATGATTCGGGCAGTCGAAAATATTGAAGTAGCCTGCGGAATCCCAACCCTTATGCAGAGTGCTTTTTCTGAAGACATTGCCACAGGTGTTGACGAATTTGTCATTCGCCAGCCTCTGGGCGTAGGCGCCTGCATCTCCCCTTTCAACTTTCCCATTATGATTCCGTTTTGGTTCATGCCATATGCCATCGCCTGCGGAAACACCTATATCATAAAGCCATCCGAGAAAGTTCCGATGACCATGACGAAAATTTTCGAACTTTTTGAATCTGTCGGTCTTCCGAAAGGGGTACTGAACATGGTGCACGGTGGCAAAGAGGCCGTAGATGCATTGCTCGAACATCCACTGGTGCCTGCCATCAGTTTTGTAGGATCTACGCCGGTTGCAAAACATGTGTATCAGACAGGTACCCTGTATGGAAAGAGGGTTCAGGCACAGGGAGGAGCGAAAAATGCCGTTGTGGTAATGCCTGATGCAGATATCGATACCACCGTAAAAATCATAACGGATAGCGCTTTCGGATGTGCAGGACAAAGATGTCTGGCAGCATCAGTAGTGATCACGGTAGGTGAGGCAGCAGAAACCATTCCTTTCAAGCTGGTTGCCATGGCAAAAACCAAGAAAACCGGATACGGAATGGCATCCGATGTTGACATGGGCCCTGTCATTACCAAAGAGAGCAAAGACCGGATCGAATCATTGATACAGTCTGGAATTGACGAGGGTGCAGGGCTTTTGCTGGACGGCAGGGAAGTATCGGTCCCTGGTTTTGAAGATGGATATTTTATCGGCCCAACCATCTTGGGTAATGTGAGTACAACAAGCCAAGTCTATACCACCGAAATCTTTGGTCCGGTTTTGAGCATTGTTCAAGTCGGAACGCTGGATGAAGCAATTGAAATTATCAATCAGAACCGCTACGGAAACTCTGCCTGCATTTTTACCAGAAGTGGCGCAGCAGCTCGGAAATTCAGACACAATACTATGGCCGGTAACATCGGGGTAAACATTGGAGTGGCAGCGCCAATGGCCTTCTTCCCCTTCAGTGGTTGGAAAGAGAGCTTTTTTGGTGACCTGCACGGACAATCTTCGCATGCCGTGGAATTTTATACCCAAACAAAAGTCGTGATAGAACGCTGGAACGATGAATGGACCAGGAAATTTTAAACAATAATCATAAAACAAAGCAAAATGATAAAAATCGCCAATGCCCCCTGCTCCTGGGGGGTCCTGGAATTTGACCTGGATGGCAAAGCAGCAGGCTTTGAACAGGTGCTGGATGAAATCAGCGAGACGGGTTATCAGGGTAGCGAATTGGGCGACTGGGGTTTTATGCCAACAGCCCCCGCTGATCTAAAAAAAGAGCTGGATCGACGCTCCCTCTCAATGGTTGGCGCCTTTGTTCCGGTATTCCTTAAAGACCGGAACAAACACCAGGCAGGCGCCGAAGCTGCAGTAAAAACTGCGCGGCTGATGGCCGATGCGGGTTATCACGAAGCATTTATTGTACTTGCCGACGACAATGGCAGTGTACCTGAGCGCACCCTGAATGCAGGCCGCGTAAGCCCGGCAATGGGTCTCACGGATGAAGAGTGGAGGATCTTTGCCGAGGGTGCAAATTTTGTCGCAAGTGAAGTCAAGGCCAAAACCGGATTGCGTACCGTGTTTCACCATCATTGTGCCGGTTATGTGGAGACTCCCGCTGAAATAGACAGACTATTGGCGCTGACTGATCCTGCTTTGTTGGGACTCGTACTGGATATGGGTCACTATAAATTTGGGGGAGGTGATCCATTGACCTGCCTGATCAAACACCAGTCGCGAATCCGGCACATCCACTTCAAAGATTGTCATGCAGAAATTGCTTCCCAGTCCAGAACAAAGGGATGGGACTACTTTAAATCAGTAGGAAGTGGCGTTTTCTGTGAACTGGGCAAAGGATCTGTTGATTTTCCGGCCATCGTTGCAGAACTTAAAAAACAAAATTTTTCCGGATGGATCGTTGTCGAACAGGACGTCCTGCCTGGGATGGGCAATCCCAAAGTATGCGCCAAAAGAAACAGGGATTATATCCAATCACTCGGTCTATAAATCTCTAAACATTTCAAACATTTCAAACATTTCAAACATTTCAAACATTTCAAACATTTCA
>CAYHQN010000077.1:0-20690 GCA_964358545.1 uncultured Tangfeifania sp.
CCACAAAATTACTCCAGCCCTAAGCCTTGCCTGATGGGAGAGCAAATAAGAAACCAGAATTCCTTCTTTGTTGCTTCCTTTCCAATCAGGCCAGTAATCACTCATTTTTTTTGTCACGATAAACTTCTTCTGATCGGCCAGCATCATCAAGGCAGGAACCGGGGCTAAAACTTTGGTCACAGAGGCCAGATCGTACAAATCATCATCCTGAACGGCCAGATTTTTCGAGTAGGTATGAAATCCATAAGATTTCTGGTAAAACACCTTCCCATTTCTGGCCAGGAGAAGCTGACATCCCGGGAAGGCCTTTTCCCTTAATCCAATACCTACCAGGGAGTCTATTTTCTGAGAGAGCCTGAGCGAATCAATTCCAACCTCCTCGGGCAAGACATAACTGAGCCTGTCGATGGATGGAAAAATGATGCCATCCCCCATTTTATAGATTCCAAGATCATCGGTTAGTTTTCCCTTTGAGGGGATAGCCCCAAAAACCAATTGTGCAGATAGGTCAATCCTATCATAGTCGACCTTTTCGGCAACCAGAAGGGCAGAACTCTTTTCAGTTACGGCTCCGCTAGCAAAAAAACGGGCAGAGCCAAATAAAACAAACACGGATTTGGCATTTTTAGCCACATTGCCAGCCAGCTGTTTCTCCACATCCATCAGGTAGGCCCCAAGTTCAACAAGTGAAGCAGTATACATGGCATTGTCGCCCGATTTTGAATTTACTCCTTCGTTCTGATCCCCTACCGCATAGACAACCAGATTGTACCCTTCTGATTTTGATTGTATTGTTCTTAGGGATTCAGACTTCTTATACGGATCCAATGTCAAATGATCCGCTTTTGCATACCTGTTTATCCAGGGTGAAAGAGCTCCACCTTCCGCAAAACCAATGTTTACCACCAATATTTTTAAGGTATCCAGCCTGTTAAGCGGCAGAAGCTGTCCACTGTTTTTAAGAACCACCAAAGAGTTTTGAGCCTCCTCTCTCCTCAACACACGAAGCGTACGCAGAGGTGAGATAGGTTTAGGATAAGAAACTTTAACCGGATGAGCGACATGCGCCACTTTCACTGCCTTACCCCTTTTCTGGGCAGAAAGGGCAATTGAGAAAATGGAGCAAAAGAGTAGCAGCAATATTTTTTTTGACATCAGAAGAAGTTCAATGGAAATCTTACGCCAAATCTAACCAAATGCCCACAATTCCGAAATTTTATTAAGCCACAAAATTGGTAGGACAAAAAAACGCATTGTACCATTGATATCCCTATCTTAGCAAAAAAAAACAATCCCATGGCACGAGATTATCTTTCAGCCTCCAGTCGATCTTTCCATTCTGAGCTACGGATTAAGGTCTTTGCTTTGATGATCCTCCTGTTTTTCAACATCCATTCCCAAGCCCAAAAAGGTGAGCCGGTTTGCGGTGCTGACCGTCCTGAACTTTACCTATCCAGCCTGAAGGGTCTCCGTCTCGGATTGGTGGTGAACCACACTTCCACAGTCAATGGAGAGCATCTGGTCGATTTTTTGAAAGGCAAAGGCATTACCATGAAGGCCCTCTTTGCACCGGAACACGGTCTGCGGGGAGAGGCGGATGCCGGTGAAAAGATCTTCAATTCCGTAGATGCCAAAACAGGAATACCTATCATCTCTATTTATGGCAAAAATAACCGGCCGACGACAGAGCAGCTTGCAGATATTGATCTCGTAATTTACGATATCCAGGATGTAGGTTGCAGGTTTTACACTTACATCAGTACCTTACATTATATAATGGAGGCTTGTGCTGAAAATGGCAAGAAGCTTCTGGTACTGGACCGTCCCAATCCTAACGGGGATTACTGTGCCGGACCAATACTGAAGCCAGCTTTCCGATCGGGTGTCGGTGTCGATCCGATTCCTGTTGTTCATGGCTGCACGGTGGGTGAATTGGCACAAATGATCAACGGAGAGGGGTGGTTGAAAAATGGCCTGAAATGCGACCTCAAGGTCATTCCTGTTAAGAATTACACACACCAAACGGCTTATGCCCCACCCGTCAAACCCTCCCCCAACCTTCCCAACTACACCTCTATCAGGCTCTACCCTTCTCTTTGCTTTTTTGAATCAACCAGTGTGAGCATTGGCAGGGGAACGACCTTCCCCTTCCAGGTAATTGGCTTCCCTGATCAAAAATTCGGTGGGTTTTCCTTCACACCTCAAAGTCTCAAAGGGTTCGATATGAACCCTCTCCAAAAAGACAAAATCTGTTACGGGGAGGATCTGAGGAACCTGAAGGAGATTCCAAAATTCACGTTAAAATATTTTCTTGACTGGTACGGCAAATTTGGGCAGGCCAGTGAATTCCTCACAAGAGTACGCTGGTTCAACCTGCTGATTGGCGACGACCGGATCCTGACCATGATCCAGGCAGGCAAAAGCGAAAAAGAGATCACCGATAGCTGGCAAGAGGAATTAGAAAGATACAAGGTTGTACGATCCAAATACTTACTTTATTGAATCCACTACTCGTCGCATCACTCCTCTCGGGATATTTTGTTATTTTAATTTTGGTGGCCTACCTCACCAGCAGGTCGGCAACGACCGATACTTTTTTCACGGCCAACAGAAAATCTCCCTGGTTTGTCGTAGCATTCGGCATGATCGGAACCACTATTTCTGGTGTAACATTTATCTCTGTACCGGGTGAAGTAGGCAACTCTGCCTTTACCTATTTCCAATTTATCATGGGGAATTTTGTCGGGTACATGGTTGTAGCCTTTATTCTTCTACCTGTCTATTACCGGATGAACCTCATATCAATCTACACTTACCTGGAGGAACGTCTGGGATTTTACTCTTACAAATCAGGCTCTTTCTTTTTTCTGCTCTCCCGAACCATTGGTGCGGCTTTCAGGATGTACCTTGTAGCAGAGGTCCTTCAACTAGCCTTTTTTGCCCATTTTGGCATTCCATTTGGTGTGACGGTGCTGATCAGCATTCTACTGATTTGGATTTATACTACCAAAGGCGGCGTGAAAACAATCATCTGGACAGATTCCCTTCAGACCATCTTTCTGATCTCTGCGGTGGTTCTTACCATCTATTTTATCTTCCATAGCTTTGGATGGAGTTTTGGGCAGATGATCAATCAAGTTCAAGAGAGTCCCCATTCAAAAGTTTTTGATTGGGACTGGAGGTCAGGGAAATTCTTCGTAAAACAATTCCTTGCAGGTATATTCATCACCATTGTTATGTCGGGACTCGATCAGGACATGATGCAAAAGAACCTGACTTGTAAAAACCTGAAGGAGGCACAGAAAAACATGCTGACATTCAGTGCCATATTCGTTGCGGTTGTATGGATGTTCCTAACATTGGGAGCATTGCTGTATATCTATGCAGAGTCTCACCAAATCGCACTTCCTCAAAAAAGTGACGACTTGTATCCACTACTTGCGATCAATCACATGAACCTGATGATCGGCGTCTTCTTTTTGCTGGGCATTACGGCTGCCAACTATGCCAGTGCCGATTCTGCTCTAACATCATTGACTACAGCATTTTGCATAGATTTTCTTAATTTCGGAAAACGTGAGGACCAAAACAAGAAGCGTCTGTTGAAAATAACACACATTGGATTTTCATTGCTCCTGTTTTTGGTGATTATGATTTTTAAGGCAGTCAACAACCAAAGCGTCGTGATGGCTGTTTTTAAGGTGGCGGGACTTACATATGGCCCTCTTCTTGGGCTCTTTTCGTTCGGTATGCTGACAAGATTCAGGATCAAAGACAGCCTTGTGCCAATAGTGGTCGTAGCCGCACCAACTCTTTCAGGGCTCCTCAACCATTTTTCGGAACAACTGCTAAACGGCTATCAGATTGGATTTGAATTAATTATAATTAACGGAGCATTTACTTTTTTTGGATTATTCCTGATAAGAATACGGCAAAAATAAAACGCGTTAAAAATTGTTAAAATTCATTTTTTTTCTTTATATTTGATAGACTACTTTATGGGAAAACTGTCTAAGTAGAAAAATATTCCCTTATATACCTACTTGGTATGAAAAGCTTATTCGTGACATTGGCCTTTGTTCTGACATTCCTGTTTATAAGCAGTTGTCAGAAAGAGCATGAAAGTGATTCGAACGGGAGGTTATTGTCATTTTCAACCGACACGGTAGCTTTTGATACCATTTTTACTTCTATTGGCACTCCCACCAAGAATTTAAGGGTTTACAATACAACCAACGATCGGATCATTGTCTCCTCTATCCGTTTGGCAGGAGGAGAGAACAGCGGATTCAGGTTAAACATCAATGGTGAGGCTACCAACGAAGTTTTGAACGTAGAAATCCCAGCGCGAGACAGTATATTCATCTTTGTGGAAGCAACTCTGAACAAGCTTGGCACCCATCAGACCATGGTGGCCGAGGACTCCATCCTTTTTAAGGTTAACAGCAAGGAGCAAAAAGTGAGATTGCTGGCCTGGGGACAAGACTTCAAACTGATCCGTTCAGAGATGATTAAAACCACCACCTGGACCAAAGAAAAACCATATCTGGTATACGGTTATGCCTATGTTGACTCATGTCAGACACTTTCCATCGATCCGGGTTGTACCATCTATTTCCACAAGAATGCCGGGCTATTCATCAAAGGGTCATTGATTGTAAAAGGAACATCCGAAGATCCTGTTGTGTTCAAGGGCGACCGCATGGAGACCGGATATGCCAATCTGCCGGATCAATGGAACGGGATAACGCTACTTTCGGGAAGTCACAACAATATTATAGACCACTCCATCATCAAAAATGCAAACATTGGCCTGCAGGTTGGTAACATTGAAAAAGAAGGATATGCTTCTGTTAAACTGGCAAATACACGCATAGAAAATATGAGCTGGTCGGGCATATGGGCCATGAAATCGAAGATTCTCGCTTACAACTGTGTGATAGCGAACATCGGGTACTACAATACGGCACTTCTTTTGGGCGGCGATTATCAATTTTACCAGACCACTTTTGCCAACTATAACACCGACAATACCAGGCCATTTCGGAATACTGAAACTTTGACCCTCTCCAATTACCTGGTCAACAGCACCAGTGGCGCTAAATATGTTGGGGATCTTAACCAGGCCGTTTTTGGAAATTGTATCATCAGTGGGCTCAATCCTGATGAACTCAAGATTTCAATGGACAAACAGGGGAAATCCAATTACCTGTTCGACCACTGTCTTATTCAAATCTCAGACACATTCAAATTACCCAACCCTGACCGATTCCTTAGCCTGCAACGGAATATCAATCCAAAGTTCATCAATCCCCAAAAGGGAATTTACGAACTTGACACTTTGTCAGCTGCAAAAGACGTTGGCAAAGAGGCCATCGCAAAGATCTACTCCATTGATTTGAAGGGGGCTGACAGAAACATCGATGCTGGCGCTGACCTTGGTGCCTTCGAGCGCATCGAAAAGAAAAAATAACGGATAATGCGGGCAATCTCCTTGCTTGGCGTGTGGCTATTATTGCTTATTGTTCCTTTCCATCTTGAACTTTACGGGCAAAACAAGCCAATAAAAGATTACAGGGTAGTCTTTTACAATACCGAAAACCTTTTTGATCCATTCGATGACCCTGCTACCAACGATGGTGAATTTACCCCGGGTGGAAAGTGTCATTGGACAATCCCAAGGCTGGACCAGAAGGTAATGATGGTATACCGCGCCATCATATCCGCATCCAATGGAGAGTTTCCTGATATCATAGGTCTGGCAGAGATTGAAAATCTTTGGATATTGGAGTATCTGCTCAAAAAGAGTCCCTTCAAAGAGGCAAATTATGGCATTGTTCACAAGGAATCCCCCGATCCAAGAGGTATCGACGTGGCCCTGCTTTACAGGAAGGAGACCGTAGTTCCAATTGATTTTGAATTTATTCCGGTGCATGGCAATGGATCATCCCATTTTTCTTCCAGGGATATCCTGCATTTTAAGGCCCAGCTCAACAAAGAGACGATCCATTTTTTCGTGAACCACTGGTCCTCAAGAAGTGGTGGTTACATGGAGACCCTGGAGAAACGAAATATTGCCGCACGAATTGTTCGGCGAACGATTGACTCCCTGCTTGTAATCAACCCACAAAGTAAACTATTGCTGATGGGTGATTTTAATGCGACTCCGAATGAGGACTGTTTCACAAAAATATTGGGAACATCCGTGCAAGCTCACTTCTCCGAAGGAAAAACCCTTTTCAACCTTTCCCAAAAATGGATGAATGAAGGAGTAGGCACCATCCGCACGAGAGGTCACTGGGAAATTTTTGACCAGTTTATCTGCTCATCCAACCTGCTCAACAGAAATGGGTTACAAATTTCTCAAAAGGAAACCGTTGTCTGCACCGAAGATTTATTAATGGAGGAGGATAAAAGGTATTTGGGCAAAAAACCCTTCCGTACCTATCTTGGACCGGTTTATCACGGGGGAGTTAGTGATCATCTTCCCATCTCCACGGTAATCAGAAGCGAAGTGACTAAAGTGCGCTAAAGTGAGCTAAAGTGCCTAAAGTTATAGACTCCGAACAAAATATGCCAGAGGTAAGTACTTTATGCACTTTAGTTCACTCTAGTCACTTTTAACTTTTAATTAACAACTCCACTTTAAACTCTTAGACTTCGATGGTGTCAAAATCTACAAACAACAGTAATTGACACATGCGAAAATTAATTTTACCGATACTTGTTCTCATAACCTTCTTTACGGCGAACGGACAAACGCCATCTCCCTTTCCCTCTATTCCCGGAAAATCTCCAGTTAGCTCTTCCAATCCGGCGATAAAAAATTTGACTGTAAGGGGGATAGTTATAGAAGCGGAATCTTCCACCCCAATGGGATATGCCAATGTTGCGATTTTTTCAGCCGCCGACTCAACAGTAGCCGGAGGCATTATGACAGCCGATAATGGATCCTTTGAGATTAAAAACCTCCTACCCGGAAAGTATTACCTGAGTGTAAAATTCATCGGTTATGCAAAAAAGACCATTCCTATTCAGATTACAGCGGTCAAACAGGTTACTGATGTGGGATTGATTAAACTACAAACTACGGATCAAAAAATCAACGAGGTAGTGGTAGTTGCCGAGAAGCAACGCGTCGAATTCAAAATTGACAGAAGAGTCGTCAATGTAAGTCAGAACATAGTATCGACTGGTGGTACAGCCGTCGAAGTTCTCGAGAATACCCCTTCTGTTCAGACCGATTTTGAAGGCAACGTTACCTTGCGTGGAAGTTCCAATTTTACTGTTTTGATTGATGGCAGACCAAGTGTGGTAAAGGGCAGCGATGCTTTAAGACAGCTGCCGGCAGCTGGCATCGATAAAATTGAGATCATCACCAACCCATCTGCCAAATACGATCCGGATGGTGATTCAGGCATTATCAATGTAGTGATGAAACGGAATCAAAAGGGCTCATTCAGCGGCCTGGTTAACCTGACAGCCGGATTGAAAGACAAATACCGCGGTGATGCCAATTTTACACTTAGAACGAAGAAGTGGGATTTCACGCTTGGCGCTGACTTCTCCGACATGACAAATTTGGGTACGCGAAATATGCTGCAAAAATTGACCAGCGGCGACACCATAACAAGCAGACAAACACTGGCTGACGGAACGAATTTTCACAAAGGGCATAACATCAAAGGTGGTATCGACTATATCTTAAGTCCTTCAACTACTATTGGAATTGTAGGTGCCGTGGGAACAATGAGTCATGGAGACGCCAATTTGGGTCATCAAATTACTTCATACAACCTGGCTATACCATCCACCTATCTCTTTCAGGACAACAGTTCTACGAGGGGGGGTAAATATTGGAGTGGCAACGTGAATTTTATGCACAAATTCGACAATAAGGGTCAGGAGCTTCAGGGATTGTTCTATTTCTCAGGCGAAAACGGAGATGACGTCACCAATCAAATCAATTACAACACGGATGCCAGTTACAACCCTATCAACCTGAATCCTTATAAATACAGGTCCAACGAAAATCCCGTCGAGCATGAATACAGGGCAAAGCTGGATTATGTTTTACCCATCAGCGAAAAGGATAAACTGGAAGCCGGCTACCAGGGAAGGATGGAGAAAAACAAGGAGAATTTTATTTTTGAAGAGTATGATTACCCCTCCGCCAGCTGGATAAACAATCCAAAATACAGCAGTCTGGTCGACTTTTCCCAGGACATCCATGCACTTTATGGAACTTTTTCACATACCAACAATAGTTTCTCCTACCAGCTTGGATTAAGAACGGAGTACACCAACCGAAACCTGAACAGCCTGAGAGCCAACAAAACTTACTCGTTAACTCGTTTCGACTTCTTTCCAACCGTCCATTTGTCGCAGAAATTTGCCAGGGAGTTTGAATTACAGGGGAGTTACTCCAGAAGGTTAAACAGGCCGGGAGGATTTATGCTGGAGCCATTCCCCACATTTATGGATCCTTACAACATCCGCATTGGTAATCCGGATTTGACGCCGGAGTACACCGGATCCTATGAACTTACTTTTCTTAAACGTATCAATGCCTCCTTTATATCACTGGAGGGGTATTATCGTCATACCCAGGATTTAATGACCCGCATTCAGACCCTTGGAACAGACGGCATCATGTACCATTCCATGGCAAATATGAACAACGATTATTCACTCGGAAGTGAGTTGATGATCAACTATGAAATCAAACCGGGAATGCGCCTTGTTGCCAGTGGAACCCTTTACAATTACTGGTTGAAGGGTGAAATCAATGGCCAAAATGTGGATCAGCAGAGTACCAACTTTGACGGAAAACTGAATTTCGATACGAAGCTTACCAATACAACACGTATGCAGTTGATGGGTGTCTACCGAGGGCCAACCGTTTCGGCCCAGGGGAGCAGGGATGGGATGTATTTTGCCAATGCTTCCGTTAAACAGGATTTGCTGAAGAATCGTCTGACTGCCACGCTACAGGTGCAGGATATTTTCGGAACTATGAAATTCAGCGGCTCATCTTATGGCCCGAATTTCGAAAATCATTTCAAATTCAAACGTGAATCACAGATTGTACAACTTACCTTGAGTTACAAAATAAATAATTTCAGTTCAAAACCAGGTAAAGAAGGGCCTGATTCCTCAGGCAATGAGGGCGGAGGAATGGGCGAGTTTTAGTAGTCAATTCTTGTTTCATTAGATTTTTCTTTTCATTCATTTTTTTACTGTGTTCTAACGCTATTTATTATTTATATTTATATTTACAGCAACGTTACAATTTTTTTTAACTCAATAATTTTATTCTGATGAAAGAGACAAACAAAGTTTCGAGAAGGGGCTTTTTAGGAACCGGCGCTGCAGCTGCTGCTGCAATCACAGTTCTCCCCTCCAACACAATTGCAGGTCTGGGACACCAGGCACCCAGCGACAAGCTAAATATTGCAGCTGTTGGTATTGGGGGCATGGGACACGGAAATTTAAAAAACCTGAAATCTGAAAACATCGTTGGCTTATGTGATGTTGACTGGGCATATGCCAACAACTGTTTCAAGGAATTTCCCAACGCCAAAAAGTACAAGGACTGGAGAGTAATGTACGACGAACTGGGTAAATCAATCGACGGCGTTTTGGTTGCTACAGCCGACCACACCCATGCTATTATCGCTTCTCATGCCATCACGATGGGGAAAAGCGTTTATGTTCAGAAACCGCTTACCCACACCGTTTACGAATCTCGGTTATTAACCAAACTGGCCGACAAATACCAGGTTGCTTCGCAAATGGGTAACCAGGGTTCATCAGGCGAAGGTGTTAACCTGACCACCGAATGGATAGCCAACGGCGAAATCGGTGAAGTAACCAAGGTTGAAGCATTTACTGACAGACCTATCTGGCCTCAGGGAATAAGTACTCCGGTACAGGGACAATGGGTTCCGGAAACCTTGGATTGGGATTTATTTACAGGTCCTGCCAAAATGCGTCCGTACAATGCAATATACCACCCATGGAACTGGCGCGGCTGGTGGGCTTACGGTACAGGAGCTCTGGGAGATATGGCATGTCATATCCTGCATCCGGTGTTTACTGCCCTTCAGCTAGGTTATCCGATTAAAGCGCAGGGTAACTCTACCCTACTATTACAGGATTCTGCTCCTACTGCGCAGAGTGTAAAACTTACCTTCCCTGCAAGAGCTACTGCCAAGCATGCGAAAGTCAAACTGCCGCAGGTTGAAGTCTATTGGTTTGACGGAGGTATCAAACCGATGCTTCCAGAACACTGGCCAGCTGGAAAAGAACCAAACGATGCAGGAGGTTGTGTCTTCTTCCATGGAACCAAAGGAATTTTGGTTTGCGGATGTTATGGTGTTCGCCCATGGATTTTACGTCCGGACGGTAAAGTTGATAAACCGGAGAATGCACCTAAATTCCGTCGCCGTGTTGAGCCACTCTCCCATGAAATGGATTGGGTCCGTGCCGCTAAGGAATCGCCTGCAGCCAGGGTTAAAACAGCTTCCGATTTCAGTATGGCAGGTCCGTTCAACGAAATGGTTGTGATGGGTGTTTTGGCTGTCCGCCTTCAGACACTTAACAAAGAATTGGAATGGGATGGCCCTAACATGAAATTTACCAACATCACACCTGATGAAAAAATCAAAATTGTGGTTGAAGATAAATTCAGTATCCACGACGGACACCCGACATTCAACAAGACTTATACTGATCCTATTCCTGCGACTGATTTTGCAGCAGAATTGATCAAACATACCTACCGTTCACCTTGGTCTTTACCTGAAATGCCAGCGTAAAAAGTCTAAATGAAAAAAACCCGTTGCATCCTTGCAACGGGTTTTTTTCATTTAGGCCCAGTTTTCCCACCAATTTTAGTTAACAAAATCTAAACAAACTTTAATCTATTTAATACTGTCTATCTTTGAACCTGGATATACACAAATAAACGGTATTTTCCCCAATCTTTGCGCAGATATATTACTTTTGTCGCTCAATTTAGTCGGGGATCCATTCATATTCATGAAGAAATTTGATTTTGATTTTGTAGTGATCGGCAGCGGATTGGCCGGACTAATGGCCGCTTTTCATGCTTCTGCCCATGGATCAGTTGCCCTCATCTCCAAATCGGAGCTGGATGTGAGTAATTCTTATCATGCTCAGGGTGGCATTGCGGCAGCAATAGGTACAGATGACGATCCTATTAACCATTTCAACGACACCCTAACGGCAGGGCGTGGTCTGTGCGATCACGATGCAGTTACCATACTCGTCGAAGAGGGCCTTGCCCAAGTTCGCAACATTATTGCCATGGGATTGGAATTCGACAAGGAACCCAATGGAGAGTTACTGCTTGGACTCGAAGGAGGACATTCCCATCGTCGAATCCTTCATGCAGACGGGGACGCCACGGGGAAAATAATGACGGGGTTCATGCTTCATAAAATACTGTCAATCAAACAGATTACGCCTTTTGAATACACCACTGCAGTAAAAATAATCACGGAAAACGGTATCTGCTCCGGCATTCAGACGATGGATTATATGACCGGGGAAAATGCGGTCTTCAACAGCAAAGCCACCATACTGGCTACGGGAGGCTTATCCCGGATCTACGCACGATCTACCAATCCACATACCGCCACCGGCGATGGATTTGCCCTTGCATGGCAAGCCGGAGCAAGGCTGGCTGACATGGAATTCATACAATTTCATCCTACAGCCCTCTCTATGGATGGGGAGGATGCCTATCTCATCAGTGAAGCTGTTCGCGGAGAAGGGGCTCATTTGATAGATTGTTTGGGCGAGCGGTTTATGCTTAAGCTTCATCCAATGGCCGAACTTGCCCCGCGTGATGTGGTAGCATCTGCGATTTTTAAGCGGATGCAGGAGACCGGATCAACAGTATTCCTGTGTCTGAAACATCTGAAAGCTTCGTTCCTGAGAGAGCGTTTTCACTCCATTGATGCCAAACTGAAAAGCGTAGGTATTGACCTGACCAGCGATCTGATACCCATCTCGCCTGCAGCTCACTACACCGTTTGCGGTGTAAGAACGGATGTGTGGGGACAGACCAATATCAGCGGTCTCTTTGCCTGCGGAGAGGTAGCATCTACCGGAGTGATGGGCGCCAACAGGCTGGCAAGCAATTCGTTGCTCGAATGCCTTGTCTATGGCAAAAGAATAGTAGAAAAAGCGAAAGATCTGCCAAAGCCTACCGGGAAGTTCCTTCCCATCAAACCGATAGAACTCCGTCAGGAGACGGATCTAACTTATTTGATCATCAAAAATGAGTTGTCCCAATTGATGAGCAACAAGGTTGGAATAGTTCGTAACCGCGATGAGATGGCTGATGCCCTGAAAAGGATCAACGAAATAATTCAGCACTATCCTGACGACCAAACTGATTACAACGGGAAAAAAATATATGAACTCGCAACAATCTGCAGTATTATCTGCATCTCGGCCATGGAAAGGGAGGAGAGCCGCGGCGGTCATGTGAGGTCAGATTTTCCGGACGAATCGAATGACCTTGTGCATCATATCATCCAGGAGAAGGGGAAGAAAATAAGTACAGAAAAGGTCAGAAACAATATATGATCATGTACAAATCAAAATTTCAGCACCTTGAATTAATTATAGGGCAAGCGTTAAACGAAGATATCGGTACAGGCGACATAACCACCAATGCCTTGATCCCTGAGACAATGGTACGAACAGCTACCATGGTTGCCAAAACCAAAGGAATCATTGCCGGAATGGAAGTCGCGGAGGCTGTTTTCAAACACCTTTCGCCGCAAATTGTTTGGAAACCATTTGTAAGGGACGGAGATGCTGTTGAAAAGGGAACCCTTCTCGTTGAGATGAGCGGTTCATTTCGTGCCTTGCTCACAGGCGAACGTCTTGCCCTCAACTTCCTGCAAAGAATGAGTGGAATTGCCACCATGACACGTCTTTTTGTGGAGCATGTAGCCGATTATAAGATTAAAATCCTGGATACAAGAAAGACCGTACCGGGATTGCGTTTGCTGGATAAATATGCGGTAAAGGCCGGTGGTGGTGAAAACCACAGGATCGGGCTTTACGACATGGTCCTGATCAAGGACAACCATATCAAGGTTGCCGGAGGAATAAAAAACGCGGTAGAACAGATCAGAAAAGAGATACCCGCAGGAATGAAAATTGAGGTCGAAACGACCACATTGGCCGAGGTGCAGCAGGCATTGGAGATGAACGCCGACATCATCATGCTCGACAACATGACGAACGAAACGATGAGAATCTGCGTGGAGACCATCAACCACCGTGCAAAGGTGGAGGCCTCCGGAAACATAAACCTGGAAAGAGTAAGGGAAGTCGCGGCGACAGGAGTGGATTACATCTCCATCGGTGCATTGACCCACTCTGTTACGGCACTGGATATCAGCATGAATATTAAAAACAATTGATTTTGAATTTAGTAGTCGATATTGGAAACAGCAGAACCAAGTTGGCCATCTTTTTGAAAAAGGAGCTGGTTGATTTCCGGACAGTCAATGAACTCACGATCGTCCAGCTGGAAGAGATCAAAAAAGCCTATCCGGATATTGATAGGGCCATCCTCTCTTCTGTTTCAATAGCGGATCCACAAGTTGTAGGCTATTTAAAATCGGGGTTTATCCATTTCCTGGAACTTAATTATCTGACACCGGTTCCGATCAAAAACCAATACAAGACGCCGCATACCCTTGGATTGGACCGGCTGGCAGCAGCCATTGGTGCCTGCGAATTGTTCCCGGGGAAAGATCTGTTGGTGATTGACGCAGGAACTGCCATCACATTCGATCTGATCGAAAACAACGGGACCTTTAAGGGAGGCAATATATCACCCGGATTGCGGAGCCGGTTTCGTGCTTTGCATGAATTTACAAAGAAATTACCACTGCTCGAAGAGACCGAAGAATATCCGGTTATAGGTCAGACTACCGAAGAGGCCATCCGTGCAGGAGTCATCAATGGTATGGTTTTCGAGATAGATGGTACGATAGATTTGTTCAGGGAAAACCGGCCCGGCTTACAACCAATCCTGACAGGCGGAGATGCTCAATTCTTTGAAAGAAGATTAAAAAATGCCATATTTGTAAAATTTGAAATCACACTCATAGGTTTAAACCGAATTCTAGAATATAATGTTGAAAAGCAATAAATTGAAACTTCTCGCGATCGCCTTCATTCTGATCGTTCCGACAGCGACGTTCGGACAAAACAGCAGCAGTACGAGTTCTCCATACTCCCGATTTGGATTCGGGACCATGAGCGGTAGTAGTTTTGGTAAAGGTGATGCCATGGGCGGGATCGGTATTGGAACACGAAACAGTTTCCAGATCAATACAGCCAACCCTGCCTCCTATACCTCGATTGATTCGCTGACTTTCCTGATGCAGTTTGGAATAGACTCCAAATTTACCTATTCCCAATCCGCTAACTCTAACAATACCAGAAACAATGTAAACTTCAACCACCTCACTTTCGCCATGCCCTTCACTAAATGGTGGGCTGGTTCATTTGGGATAATGCCCTTTGCATCAAAGGGATACAGCATTGTTTCTTCGGAAGGAACGGCCGACCTGATGGTAAACTCCTCTTTTACGGGTTCAGGCACTTTGACAAAATTTTACATTGGCAACGCCATCAAACTGGGGAAAAATCTATCTTTGGGTGTGAACACCTGGTTTTTGTTCGGGAAAATTATCGACAACACCTACATTTATTCCCCGAACGATTCCTATACTTATGACTATATGAAAGACAATAGTTTGAGTGCCCATGGATTTGGTATTTCAAGTGGCCTGCAATACCAGGTAGTAACAAAAAACAACAACAGTTTCACCTTTGGCGCCACTTTTGATCCCAAAATTAACATTAACTCAAACTACATTATCCATGAGGAGCGGGCCCTCTTCCGGGGATCTTCCACCCTCGCTGAAATTGTAGATACGATACAACATGTTGAGTCAAGCAACAAGGGGCTACAGCTTCCTATGTCGTATGGAGCAGGTTTCTCCTACTCCATTAAAACCAAAGTCACTTTTGGGGCAGATGCCTTGTTTCAGCAATGGAAAGGTTGCGAGTTTTTGGGTCAGCCGGCTACCTATCTGTCAAACAGCAGTAAATATTCGGCCGGTTTCGAATATACGCCCAACCTCTACTCCATACGTAGTTACTGGGAAAGAGTTCAGTATCGCCTGGGTGGTTTCATTGAAAATTCCTATCTGACCATTAACGGATCCCAGATTAAAGGAGTTGCTGCGACCTTTGGGATTGGCTTGCCATTGGGCCGGTCGAGGTCTTCCCTGAATATTTCAGGCGAAATAGGACAATTGGGCACAACACAGAACAATTTGATCAAGGAAACATACGGTAAAATAACTGTACACTTTATGCTACATGACCGTTGGTTCTTCAAAACAAAATTTGACTAGATCACAACCGATCCTTCGATGATACTTTTGTTAAGACGATTTCAGTTATTTGCTTTGTGCTTTACCTTTGGGATTCTGAGTATCAATGCAAGTCCCAGGGTATTAAAGGGGGCCGTATATTATAACGGAAAACCTGCTTCCGGCGTTCTGGTGACCGTGCACAAATCCAGGGCCACTTACTTTACCAGTTTTGATGGCAAATATGAGTTGAAGGCTGATACCAAATCCAAGTGGATTAAGTTTACCTTTAACGATCAGTCTACAAAACTGGATATCGACCCAAATGGCAGTGACTACATTGATTGCGATCTCTCAGCCAAGAAAAGATTAGCGGTTCCTGCCGGGACCGTCAAAACAAATTCACAGGAAAAAACAGAATAATATTACCAGGGAATAAAGGACATTTGAACTAAAAGTCCGAAGTTTAAATTAAAAAATGAATAGTAAAAACCTGAATGATGAGCGGGAGAAAGGCAGTCAAACATTTGGCAGCATAATCATTGGTTTGTTTGTTATTCTGATGATTTCCGCCTGTCAGACAAAAGTATCCACTGATATTCCGGCAGAGCTATTAAACGACACCAAAATGCAAGATATGGAAGCCACAAATTTTGAGACTTTCTATTCAGATTCGGGTGTCGTAAAATACCATTTACAGGCCCCAAAACTACTGGTTTACGATGATCCCAAAAACCGCTATAATGATTTTCCGGATGGCTTTATCATGCAGCGGTACGATCTTAACAGGAAGATCATATCCCAAATGTCTGGCAATCATGGTAAGTATTTTGTAAATGAAAAAAGATGGGAGGCCAGTGGAAATGTCGTTCTTGTTAACAGTGAAGGAGATACCCTGAAATCTGAAGAGTTAAAATATAACCAGGCGGAAGATTTGATTTTTTCCGATCAATTTGTAAGCATCAAAAAAGGAGATCAGATTTTTTTCGGAAACGGAGGGTTTAAATCAGATACGCAAATGACGAAATGGTCATTCTTTAAAACAACTGGGCATCTTTACATGAAAGAAGGAGAATAAAACTAAACCATCGCCATGAACGAGCTAACAATCATCTTGATCACCATGTTAGCCTCCGCATTTTTCTCGGGGATGGAGATTGCTTTTTTCTCTTCCGACAAACTCCGGCTTGAACTCGACAAAGGGAAACACCATCTGACTGGGAAAATTGTCGCTATTTTTTACCGGAACCCAGGACAATACATTGCTACACTATTAGTTGGCAACAACATCGCTCTGGTTGTTTACAGTTTGGCCTTTGCTAACCTGATGCATCCTTTTATTTCGGGTATGGTTGTCAACGAAACCGTGAACCTGGTCATTCAAACCACTATCTCTACGATTCTGATTCTTATTGTGGCTGATTTTCTGCCCAAAGCGATTTTCAGGATCAACCCGAATATGGCTTTGAACTTTCTTTCAATCCCAGTGGCCCTATTTTATCTCCTTTTCTATCCGATTACAAAATTTGCCTTAGGTCTCTCTAAAATGGTTCTGAAATATATCTTCAAAGTAAAAATCGAACAAAAAAATGAGAGCCGTGTTTTTGGCCGGATCGATCTGAACAACCTCTTCGGAAGGATGGATGGTGTCAACTTAGCCCCAAGCCACAACATTGACAGCGAGATCAAGCTCTTTCAAAACGCCCTGGACTTCTCCAAATTGAAGATTAGGGAGTGCATGATACCACGTACAGAAATGGTAATGCTCGAGTTAAACGAGGAGATGGGGATACTCAGACAAAAATTCGTTGAGACCGGATTTTCTAAAATCATGATTTTCGAGGGTTCCTCCGATAACATCATCGGCTATGTTCATTCGTCCGATCTCTTTCACAACCCGGCTGACATTCAGGGATGTCTGCGTAAAATATCTTTCGTCCCCGAGACCATGGAAGCCAACAAACTCCTGAGCATTTTGCTGCGCGACCACAGAAGTACCGCCATCGTGGTGGATGAATTTGGAGGAACAGCAGGGATGGTAACTACAGAAGATATTCTCGAGGAAATATTCGGAGAGATCGAAGATGAACATGATATGCCAGATTTGGTAGGAAAGAAACTTAACGAAAATCATTTCGTCTTCTCCGGACGAATACCTATCTCCTACCTAAACGAAAATTACGGATTGAGAATTGAAGAAGATGAGCAGTACGAAACGCTGGCAGGGTACATCTTGTTTCATCATTCAAGCTTTCCGAAAATCAACTCAGTCCTGATCATTGAGAGTTACGAATTCAAGATTTTGAGGAGTACCAAAACCAGAATTGAACTGGTCGAGATGAAAAAAATCAGTAATTTGTAAAATTGAGCGTTTTGTTCAGTTTTAAAATCCTAAAATTGCTATATTCGTACGCTCAAAAAACAGGATAAAAGATTTATCAGTTAAGTAAATAAATAACCAGAAAACGGATGGCTACATTAGAGAAAATCAGAAACCGTGCAGGCATAGGAATCACCATTTTTATTGGATTGGCACTGGCAGCATTTGTTCTTGGAGATGCTGTAAAATCAGGCAGTTCAATCATGCGCGGCAACCAACAGGAGATTGCAAAGATTGCCGGTAAAAGTGTCGATTACAAAGAGTTTCAAAAGAAAGTTGACGACCTCTCAGATATTTACAAGATGAACTCAGGATCCACCTCATTGGATCAAAAAACGACGGAACAGATCAGGGAGCAGACCTGGATGTCGTTGGTAAGGAACATTACCATGAAAGATATCTATGAAAATCTCGGCATCGCAGTTACATCCAATGAACTTTTCGACCTTGTACAGGGTGAAAATCCTCATGCGATCATTCAAAGCCTCTTCCGGGATCAAAAAACTGGCACAATTAATCGTCCTGCTCTCATTCAATTTTTAAAATACCAGCAGTCCAACACCAGTGGTCCGGAACACAATTACTGGCTTTTTGTCGAAAACCAGATTGAAGAGGAACGTAGCTTCACCAAATACAACAATCTGCTCTCCAAAGCTATCTATACAACCAACGATGAGGCAAAATTTAACCTGGATGGCAAAAACAAAAAGGTGAACATCGAATATGTTGGAAAACCTTACAGTTCGGTATCTGACAGCTCTTTCAGCGTTTCCCCGGCCGAATTGGAAACATATTATGCAGCCCACAAAGAAAGATACAAGCAGGAAGCCAGCCGCGATATTGAGTACGTCCTTTTCCCTGTAGTTGCCTCTAAAGGAGATGAAGACAAGGTGATCAAATGGATCAATGACATCAAGCCGGAATTTGCTGCTGTTGAAGATCCTGCCGCCTATGTGAACATCAATTCCGACAAACAGTTTGACCCTTCCTTCTTCAAAAAATCTGATCTTCCTTCCAATATCACTGAATTTGCATTCACTGGTAAGGCAGGAGATATCTATGGCCCATACAAAGAGGGCCAAAGCTGGAAATTGTGCAAGATTCAAAAATTCGAAGAACTGCCGGATTCTGTCAATGCCCGTCATATTCTCATCCGAGTTACCTCCCAGGCGGAGGCTGTTAAGGCGAAAAGTACCGCCGACAGTCTGAAGCGTGTATTGACACTTGGTGGCGATTTCGCTGCACTGGCACGCAGATATTCGGGTGACGAAGGTTCAGCTGTAAAAGGTGGAGAACTGGGCTGGTTCAAAAGAGGGATGATGGTTAAACCATTCGACGATGCCGCATTCTTCGGGAAAGTAAATGACTATCAGGTTATCCCTTCACAATTCGGCATTCACCTGATCCAGGTTCTCAAACGCGGAAATACCACAATGAATGTGCAGTTGGCTACCATCGTGCGCAACATTGAACCAAGCAGTCAGACCTACCAACAAACCTATTCACAGGCTTCAAAATTTGCCTCTGAAAACCGTGATCTGAAGGCTTTCCGAGCTGCAGTCACAACACTGGGCCTCAACAAACGCATGGCATCTCTTTTCGAAGCTGACAAAGAGGTAGCAGGCCTGGAAAACTCCAGATTATTGATTCGTGCAGCTTTCAAAGCGGAGCTTGGACAACCCGTTCTCAGCACAGAAGGAACACCAATTTTCGAATTGGGAACGCAGTTTGTGGTAGCTCAGCTGACTGGCATTCAGGAGAAAGGATATTCCAGTCTGAGTGTCAACAAGCCTACCATTGAAATGGCCATCAGAAAAGATAAAAAAGCGGAACAACTGAAAGCGAAGATGGCCGGCAAAACCGATCTCGCTTCCCTTGCTTCTTCTATTGGCTCGACCGTTGGACAAGCACAGGATATCAGCTTTGATTCTTATTCCATACCAGGACTTGGACTCGAGCCGGCTGTTGCAGGTGTTGCTTCCGTTCTGGAACCAGGAGGTGTTTCCAAACCGGTTTCAGGAGCCAATGGCGTTTATATCGTAAAAGCTATTGCCGTTAACAAAGGCGTTAGCTCAGACCTCGCATCGGAGAAATACCAGACTAAAATGGCGCTTGGATACAGGGTTTCCGTTCAGGCATTTGAGGCATTGCGCGAGAATGCAAATGTTGTCGACAAACGTGCTAAATTCTATTGATCAGCTGATCATAACAGATACAAAACAGAAAAGGATGCCGTCCGGCATCCTTTTCTGTTTTAAGACAGTTCCTCCTGCCAGATAAATGAGCCGGTGGGAAAATCTCCTGGGTTGACAACCGGTTTCTGATCAAAAATTCCATAAACGGATGAACCACTGCCCGACATGGAAGCATAAACAGCGCCTATATCAGAAAGTCTGTTTTTGATATGTGCCAGTTCAGGAAATTTCACAAAGAGCGTTGTCTCAAAATCATTTTTGATTCGCCCTTCCCAATTTGAGATCTGTTCGACAATGATCTCCTTAAAGTTGAAAGGAAATTCGGATGGCACCACTCCTGAGTAGGCCGTTTTAGTGTCCACACCGAAAGGAGGTTTAACCAAAACCAAATAGTATCCTTTTAAAGAAAAGTCCAGCGGCTCAAGATCTGCTCCGGTCCCGGTGGCATAGGCAGCCCTGTTTTCCAGAAAGAACGCACAGTCAGCCCCTAGCCTTCCCGCTAAGGATTTTACTTTTTCAACCGGGATATTTAGTTCAAAATGGTCATTCAGTGACCTCAGTAAAAAGGCGGCATCCGAGGATCCTCCCCCCAATCCGGCCCCGAAAGGAATTACATTGTGGAGATGGATATACAGTCCGGGCAAAACACATTAATCAAGTAACAAAAGGTATGCA
>CAYHQN010000078.1:0-20388 GCA_964358545.1 uncultured Tangfeifania sp.
TGTTTCCCGAAGGAGAAGTGCCCGCACCCATACCAATGGCCGGGGGTACACTCGCCGCTGTTGGAGTGTCTTTAACAGATTTTATGAAGCTTACCAAAATTCCAATCGTTATTTACTATGGTGATAATATTCCCGATAAACCAATCGATAGCCCGGGACAGGATGGATGGCGGGCACGTCTTGAAATGGCAAGGTTGTGGAGAGATGCCGTAAACCAGCATGGAGGCGATGTTACCGTAGTGCACTTGCCTGAAATAGGCATAAAAGGCAATACCCATTTCCCATTTTCGGATTTGAACAATGTTCAAATAGCCGACTTAATGTCGGAGTGGTTAAAGGTAAAAGGACTGGATAACTAAATACTTATCAGTATGAAAACAACAATTCTCGGACTGTTTTTAATCATCATTTGTGCGCAATTATCCTTCGCACAGAATTCTGCGACAAGGAGTTTTACGACAGCAGAACAGGAAATCGTTAACCTTTCAAAGGACAAGTGGCAGTGGATGGCCGACAAAAAGGCAGATGTGCTGGATAATCTCTTTCAAGAAAAAGCGGTGTTTGTTCATATGGGAGGCTCCTGGGGAAAAGAACAGGAACTCAATGTCATTAAAAGCGGGGGGATTTGGTACAAGAAAGCGGATATCCACGAAGTGTCTGTAAATATCATTGACAATACTGCCATCCTTTTAAATAGAATTGATCTGTTAGCCGTTGTGGGTGGTAATGAAGTAACTAACCCATTTATGGTTACAGAAGTGTATGTGAAACAAAACGATAGTTGGAAATTAGGCTCGTTATCGTTTACCAGGCTGATGACACCTCCCGGAAGATAAACAATCATATAAACAATAAGATGAAAAAAACATTAACAGGTCTTGCCATCCTAATCAGTTGCTGCTTGCAAGCTCAGCAAACAGTTGTCAAAGATGGTTCAACTGCGGAGCCTAAAGTTCAAACAGCCACTGGAATCGTGCGCGGAGTGAAGGACGGGAATGTAGATAGTTTCAAGGGAATCCCCTATGCTGCTGCACCGATCGGTGAATTTCGCTGGCGTCCTCCTCAACCCGTTGCTCCATGGCAGGGAGAGCTAGATGCGACCAAGTTTGGCGCAAATTGTGCAGCAGCAGGATGGGGAGGTCCTCCCGGATCAATTCAGGCGGGCTCGTCAGAAGATTGCTTGTTCCTTAATATATGGAGACCTGCCGGGGCTGCAAAGAATGCAAAGCTGCCGGTTATGGTATGGATCCATGGTGGCGCCTTTGTGATGGGTAGCGGCTCCGGTTCTGGCGTTGAAGGTCAGTTTGCCAAGCAAGGAGTCATCCTGATTACCATCAATTATCGCCTGGGGCGCCTCGGTCATTTTGCATTCCCTGCGTTGAGCAAGGAGTATCCGGAAGAACCCAAGGGCAGCTACGCCTTCATGGACCAGATTGCCGCACTCAAATGGGTGCAACAGAGCATTGCCGCATTCGGGGGTGATCCTAAAAATGTGACCATTTTCGGTTTCTCTGCCGGTGGTGTTTCTGTACATTCACTTTTGACGATTCCGGATGCCAGGGGCCTTTTCCAAAAGGGAATCAGTCATTCTGGTGGTGGCCGGGATGGCGTTTTGACCGGTAGACCGATCAACAAAGAAAATGCAAGCCCGTACTACCCTGTTTCAGCGGAAACAATTGGAATAAACTTTGCCCGCAAACATGGAATCGAGGGCACAGATGCGGCCGCACTGACCAAACTGCGTGCCCTGAAAGTTGAAGAGATTGTGGACGGAGGACAGGAAACGGATGGCCAGGGTGGTCCGCGAATCTATTCAGGCCCGATTCTCGATGGAAAACTGGTTGTTGAAACTTCCGAGAGTGCATACAAGGCAGGCAGGTACGTGTTCCGCTCATGATCGGGAATAATAGTGCTGAAATAGGTGGCGGCTTTGTTAATGCCAGCAGTTCGAAGGAAGAACTGTTTTCGCGGTTCGGGGAGTTGGCAGGTGAGGCAAAAGCTGCCTATGATCCTGATGGTAACAAAGAATTCGCTGAGGTACAAACAAGATTTAACACGGACAAGGTATGGGCGGAGCCTGCACGGTTCACCGCAAGTTCTTTTGCTGCCGTTGGTGATCCGGCCTATATTTTTCTTTTTTCTTACGTACCTGCTTCCATGAAGGAGCGGATGAAGTTTGGCCCTGGACATGGGACCGATATTTCATTTGTGTTCGATAACCTTGGTGCCCGCCCTGGGTCAACACCCGCACCCGAGGACGAAGCTGTTGCCAGGATGATGAACGCCTATTGGGTAAACTTCGCCAAAACAGGTGATCCCAATGGTGAGGGACTGCCTAAATGGCCCGTTTACAGTTCCAAAAAGAACGAGATCCTCGACATTCAATCCGATGGTAAACCAGTCAGTAAACCTGATCCAAGGAAAGCGAGACTGGACGTGATCGAAAAGGCTGTGAACATGGGGGATAAACTACAACCAAAAGGCATTTAATCTGCAAAGTGAAGCAATGAAGCACCCCATTTTGTATAGATGTTTGATGCTGATGAAGTAAGAATTAAATTTTTGAATTTTCTTGGGAGGCGATTGAATTGAGAAGTTATTCATTACAAATTTTGCAGAATATGAAAAAAATAAAAACACTCATTGTGTTACTCATGGCAATAAGTTGTTTTTCTTATAACTTGAAGGCACAAGGTAACATGAATACAAATAAGGGATTAAGCCCCAGGGAACAATGCATCATTTCCATAGCTGCATTAACTGCAAAGGGCGATTTATCAAAATTAAAGACAGCGCAAAATGCTGGTCTCGAAGCAGGACTTTCCATCAACCAAATTAAAGAAGTCCTCGTTCACCTGTATGCCTATTGCGGGTTTCCCAGAAGTATTCGTGGTTTGCAAACCTTTATGGAAGTATTGAACGAACGCAAAGCCAAAGGTATCAATGACACACTGGGAGCAGAAGCATCTCCCATTCAGGGGGAACGAAGCAAATACGAGCGGGGCAGGGAAATTTTAGGAAAACTTACAGGAACACCACAAGATGGACCAAAGACAGGTTATTCCGCATTTGCCCCCGTTATAGATGTATTTCTCAAGGAACATCTGTTCGCTGATATTTTTGAAAGAGACGTTTTACCATACGCTCAAAGGGAATTGGTAACTATCTCTGTGCTCAGTGCAATTGGCGGCGCCGAGCCTATGCTGCGCGGTCATTTGGCAATTTCGATGAATATAGGATTAACTTCCGAACAGTTGAATGAATTTGTGGGCATTATAAAATCGGCTGTGGGTGAAAAAGAAGCTAAAGATGCACAGGCAGTTTTAAATGAAGTCCTCAAAAATCGACAGACACAATAATTTAAAAATTCGGAAAACAAAATGAAGAAGATAACAATTTCAATAATCACGCTAATAATGACAATAGCTTGTATCCACCCTACATGTGCTCAAATTCCGGTGGAACATAAAGATGCCAAAGAATTTCTGAATGTTCGGATTTATCCGCTTAGAGATGCCGAAAATGGCGTCAAAGTGCAGAAAGTCTCTTACCCCAACAGGCTTCAGATCAATGTGGTGGCCAACCTGTTTCTGCCGCCCAATTATGATATGAACAAAAAATATGCAGCTATTGTCGTAGGACATCCTTTTGGTGGCGTAAAAGAGCAAACATCGGGGTTCCATGCACAAAAACTGGCAGAATTGGGCTATGTAACCTTAGCTTATGATGCTTCCTTTTACGGTGAGAGTGGTGGTTATCCCCGGTATATAGAAGTACCCGAAATGAAGGTTGAAGACTTCAGCGCAGCGATAGACTTCCTGAGTAACCATGTTTTGGTGGATAAAAATCGTATAGGTGTACTGGGAATTTGCGGTAGTGGCGGGTATTCTGTTGCTGCCACAGCCATTGACCACCGGATTAAAGCTCTTGCCACGGTGAGCATGTACGATATGGGAAGAGCCCGCAGACAAGGCGTTGGTGATATAATTTCTTTTGAACAAAGAATGAAAACCTTAGATGAAATTGGAGAACAGCGTACACGTGAATTTGCCGGAGAGAAGCGAAAAGACATTCGCGCGCTTCCTGAAAAAGTAGATGCCAATACACCAAAGTTCGCACTCGATTTCCTGGATTATTATGACACTCCCAGAGGTCAACATCCGAACTCTACTGCGTATTATTCCTATACCAGTCTTGCACCAATGATGAATTTTTTTCCATTTGTACAGATAGAAACCATCTCTCCTCGTCCACTACTTTTTATTGTGGGCGAAAAGGCCGTATCTGCATATTTCAGTGAAGATGCTTATAAAAAAGCAGCTCAACCCAAAGAGCTTTTTGTAGTTCCCGGAGCATCACACGTTGACCTGTATGACAGGCCTGAATATATGAAAATTACACTGAAAAAATTAGATGAATTCTTCAAACAATACCTTAAATAATTGAACTCAAAAAATCTAAAATAATGAAATGAGCATGATTGTAAATCACCAATCGGAGTGAATATAAACAACATGCGAATTCCATGTGGCAATTAAAAACAAATTATATACACATGAAAGGTATTTTTAGACTCAGTATATTTTTCCTGACGATTTTATTTGTTGCTTGTAATAATAAACAGATTGAAAAAAAAACGGAACAAAAATCAGAACTTGTTTTTCCGAAAGGGAATAAAATTACCAACAACAACTTTACGGGTACGGCATGGCTTCAAATGCTTGTAAACAACGACAGTACCTATAATACCTCAATTGGCAATGTAACCTTTGAACCCAAAGCTAGGACGAACTGGCACAAACATCCGGGAGGACAAATTTTACTTGTTACTGACGGCTCGGGTTATTACCAGGAAAAGGGCAAGCCTGCTCAAAGAATACAAAAAGGCGATATTGTAAAAATTCCTCCGGATACCGAGCACTGGCATGGAGCAGCTCCCGACAAAGAACTTACGCATATCGCTATAAGCCCCAATACCAATAAAGGAAGTGTGGTTTGGCTAAAACCTGTTACCGATGTAGAGTACAGCCAGATAGGGGAATAATACACTTTCTGATAAGGGTTTTGAAATTCAGGAATGTTTGATTTTCGTAACTTGTTGTTTGTTTCTTGTTATTTCCTGACCTATTTCTGTTTGATATTTGTATCATCATTAAAAGCATAAAATCATGGAAACAAAAATTCAAAAACGACAATTAGGAAACAGCGGTCTGGAAGTTTCGGCCATTGGCCTCGGCTGCATGGGAATGAGCTTTGGTTACGGAATAATTGCCGATGAAAAGGAAATGATCTCCCTGATTCGGTCGGCCGTTGAAAGCGGAGTTACCTTTTTTGATACTGCTGAAGTGTATGGCCCTTACATAAATGAAGAACTGGTGGGCAAAGCGCTCGAGCCATTCAAAGGCAAGGTCGCTATTGCCACTAAATTCGGATTTAATTTTCAGGATGGTGTAAATACCGGGCTCAACAGCAGACCGGAAAATATTAGGAAAGTGGCAGAGGAATCACTCAAACGGCTCAAGGTAGATGCTATTGATTTGTTCTACCAGCACCGTGTCGACCCGAATGTACCTATTGAAGAGGTTGCCTGGGCAGTGAAAGAGCTTATTCAGGAAGGAAAAGTGAAGCATTTCGGACTTTCTGAAGCCGGAGTTCAGATTATCCGCCGCGCACATGCCGTGCAACCGGTTACTGCTTTGCAAAGCGAATATTCGTTGTGGTGGCGCGAGCCGGAAGACGAAATCATTCCAACACTCGAAGAACTTGGAATTGGCTTTGTACCGTTTAGTCCGCTTGGTAAGGGTTTCCTGACTGGGAAAATGGACCAGAACACCACCTTCGATAGCAAAGACTTCCGTAGCACTGTTCCACGTTTATCTCCTGAAAATCTGAAAGCCAACATGGCATTTGTAGATTTGGTTGCAGCAGTGGCGCAACGCAAGAATGTTACGCCTGCTCAAATTGCGCTCGCGTGGATACTTGCACAAAAACCATGGTTTGTCCCAATTCCGGGCACAACAAAGTTGTACCGCTTAAAGGAGAATCTCGGAGCCGCTGCAGTGGAACTCACACTGGGCGAGCTTCAGGAAATTAACACCGCGTCATCAAAAATTGCGGTGCAAGGTGACAGATATTCTGGAGGTAGTGCAAAAATGATTAACCGGTAGTTAAATATTCCATTGCTAAAGGTTTCCTCCTTTTTTTAGCTTACATTTATGGTCCAAATAGATATCAGTAAGCTAAATTTTAATAAATAAAGGGCATATGAAACGAGCCATGAGAATTGCTATTTACACTGGTGGATCAGCATTCTGGCGCATTGGCGAGTTCCATCTGACAATTTAAAAACAAAATTATAAACAGATGAAAGCAACTGGAATACTTATTTTAATCTTATTGTTCGTCCCAATTCTATCATTTGCAGGAGAAATTTATGGAACAATAAAAGGTGATGATGGAAAACCATTGATTAATCAGGTTGTACAAATAATGCAAAATGACAAGGTATTGGGCACCTCGAAAACTGATGCAAACGGCTACTTTACGGTTACAATAAAGGAAGTGGGGAAATTTAATCTAGGAGTTGTTGGATACAAGGATGCTGGTTTTGAAGTTTTTTCATCCAACAAGTCAACCCGTTACAATTTGTTGATGAATAAAGTTGGCGACAAATGGATACTGAAGAGCCTTTAGTACCCCAAAAGGGAAAGCGTGACACATGGGACAAGATAGAAATCATCTTGCATCCTATTGGTGGCCTGATCACCGCCCTGACAATTGCTTTGGTCAGTTATTATGGTTCGGCTTATCTGAATAGCAGACAGAACAACGATTCGAAAATCAGGCTCTACACTGAATTGATGAGCAGTCGGGAACAATCTGAAAGCGCCCTTAGGAAAGATATGTTCAATTCTATTCTAGGCACCATTTTAAAGGATTCCCACTCATTGGATGAAAATATCCTGCAACTCGAACTGCTGGCCTATAATTTCCACGAATCGCTCAACCTGATGCCGCTTTTTGTTTACCTGGACAGGCAAATCGCCGCTGAAAAAAATATCCAGCTAAAAGAAGCATACCGGAATCGATTGTATAAAATGGCAGGGGATGTTATTTCAAAGCAAATTTCAAGCCTCGAAGGTGCTGCGACCAGGGAGACCATGTTTATTACTTTTCCGGGCGATTCGGTCAAGTATAAACCGGGACTTTCTCAGGAATTTGCCATGGATTGGAAGGATTCAAAGGTGTTTTATGATACTGTCAAAGTTGGAATTACAAATAATGTGTATAAAAGAGTTGTATTTCTGAAAGCATCAGGATATAATGTGGATGAAAAAAGGGTTAATGTGAGGTTGGATATTGAGACCTCTCTCAACAATAAGTTTGTTAACATGGTGACTCAGGAATTCACGATAGATTATTTCCAGTTTCCAATGATTGACAATACCCGACTTTCCAATGATATGCGTTGTGCAGTAGTGATGCGTGATTTCGACTTTCCCAATTTTATCGAAGTGGATATTCTCTATTTCCCCGGTTCCCATTCCAGCCTGAAAGAAAAACCCTATTATGACGAAGTTGTAAAGAAGCTTTTAATGGACCAATAAAATCGCAGCATATGGAATCGAACAGACGCAATTTTTTTAGGCAGTCATTTGTCTCAGCTACAGGCTTAGCAGCTGCAACCATGTTACCAGCCGAACTATTTGGGCAAAGCCTTTACAATACGAACCGGACCGAAGAGATTATATTACAACCGGAGAAACGTTCAGCCCCCAAAGAATCTATCCGGTTCTCCGTCATTGGAATCAATCACAATCACATTTTAGGCATGGTCGATTCGCTGATCGCAGGTGGCGGACAGATGGTTGCGGTTTATTCCAAAGAGCCCGAATTGTTGCCGGATTTTACCAAGCGCTATCCAAACGTTAAAGTTGCAAGAAACGAAGCTGAAATTCTTGAAGACAATTCCATTCAATTGATAGCCAGCGCTTCAATCCCTGTTGACAGGGCGCCACTTGGCATACGCGTCATGCAGTCAGGAAAGGATTTTATGACCGACAAGCCCGGAATACTGACTTTCGATCAATTTAGGGAAGTGAAAAAAGTACAGAAAAAAACGAACCGTATTTATTCTATTGTTTACAGTGAACGTTTAGGAAATCCGGCGTCTGTGAAAGCAGGGGAACTAATTTTGTCAGGAGCTATCGGGAAAGTGGTTCAAACTATTGGAATCGGGCCCCACAGAATGAGGCCTAAAACCCGTCCCGACTGGTTTTTTTATCCTGAAAAGGCAGGTGGAATCTTGTGTGACATTGGATCACATCAGTGCGACCAGTTTCTCTTTTACACCAACTCCAAACAAGCCGAGGTCAGTTTTTCGCAAATAGGAAATTTCAACAACCCTAAATATCCCCAATATTCCGACTTTGGTGATATGAGCGTACGCAGTCCCCACGCTACGGGCTACATTCGTATCGACTGGTTCACGCCTGAAGGCCTCGACACCTGGGGAGATGGCCGAACCTTTATTTTAGGCACCGAAGGCTATATTGAAATGCGAAAGTATATTGATATTGCAGGTCGCAAAGGGGGTAATCATCTGTTTTTGGTCAATCAAAAAGAAACAAAGTATTACGATTGCTCTCAGGTATATATGCCATATGGCGAACAACTTGTAAGCGATATTGTCAACCGCACCGAAACGGCCATGACACAGGATCATTGTTTTCTTGCCACGGAATTGGCTTTGACCGCCCAAAAAATAGCGTATAAACTAAATGTATTTGATAATTGATAACCCATGAACTATTCAAAGCAAAAATCAAACCGGATACTCTTGAAACTTTAGAATCTGAAATAATAGCTTTGAATACGAAAAAATTAATCGTTGTTATAGCATTAATCCTTGGTCTGAGTGGCTTTGGAAAAGCTCAGGATTTGTTGCCTGTTCGTGGCTTCTGCATTGCGGCACCCGACTCCCGGCATCTCGACACTTTTGTGAAATTTATAGATGAAGAACTGGCTTCCCGCATGGTGAATGTATTGGTTGTGCGAATCGATTACAATTATCAGTTCGAAAGTCATCCGGAGTTGCGCAACAAGAGTTGCCTGACCAAAGCCGATGTTAAAAAAATGGTTGATGTGTGCAAAAAGCACAGCATTCGATTAATTCCGCAAATCAACTTGTTGGGCCATCAGTCGTGGGCCGGGAAGCTGGGGAATTTGCTTTTCAGGAGAAGTAAATACAATCCGGAATCATCTGGCTTTGAAAAACCGTCAGTTGTGGATTTGGGGTGACCGTTTAATTGACGGCAAAACTACCGGGATGGGTATGTGGGAAGCCAGCATGAATAATACATACCATGCCATTGACCTGATTGCAAAAGATGTGATGATTTGTGACTGGCATTACGAACGTCCGGACCAGACCCCGGTTTTGTTTGCCATGAAAGGACTTTCGGTAGTGACCTGTCCGTGGAAAAATGCTGAAAATGCAATTGTTCAGGCACAGGATATGGAACGATTCCGGAAGAATGCCACTCCGGAACTGAAAGACCGTTACCAGGGAATGATGCAAACTGTCTGGAGCGGAAATTCTTCTTTTCTGGATGAATTTTACGGCAAAAAACCGGCCGGTGTCAAAAGTGAATCAGCTTGTTTTAAAGCTCTTTTTAAGGAGATTAATAGCGATACAACGGTTAAGTAAAGACGGTTAACTCAACAAATTATATCGAAAAATGTGAGTATGCGCAAATTTCTTATTGCTACACTATACTAACCCAAAAAAGATAAGGCTGAAATCGCAAGATTTCAGCCTTTTCTGCTCCTCTTTCATTCGAAAGCTGCAACAGTTTTTTTTGCTTTTATGAATTTAAGGTACTGGAAAATAATAGTTTAAGTTTACTGTGCGATTAATAAATTGGCCTTATTATCCTGGGTAAAAGCACTTCGATTGGCTTCATAATCCAGCGGTAAAAACATCCAGTGATATCGCTTTTATTTGATACCCTGGAAATACAACAATATAGAGATTCGCTTCTAGTGGAGAACCTCCTCTATAACTTGATACAAAGGGAGTTGGCTTATAATCCCCTGGTAAATCTGATATAGTTTGTAATGAATTTGAGTTGAGTGGCGAAAGAGATATTTGACCACCCGAGCCATAACAAACATAGAATAATTTATGATCATTACGCTCCCAAATCTTTACCCAATATAATCCGTTATCTTTTGGTGATACCGATGGTAGAATAATCTCGTTTTTCCATGTAGATTCAATTTCCTTCTTCCAGTAATGGTAACATATTGGTTTTGAGTTAGTATTATATCTCAATAATGCATGGATGGTTCCACTATAATCCACATGAAAATCGATTATTCGCAGTGAAGCATCCCATATTTCTTTTTTAGTTTTTGTTTCATTGAGATTTATCAGCATTGTTTCTTTCCAGGCTCCACCTGAAACTGGTCTTTGAAAATGTTTAACCGCACCATACCTGAAACAATAAGTACTATATGGAAGTCCTGCAGTTAGATAATAGGTGTCATAATCATCTTCAATTGCGTAAACATGATAATATGAGTCAGATACAAAGGCAAAAGGATAGGCATAGGCAGAAGTCATTCCGGATGCAACTGACTCATAAGTCCATGAATTCCCATCAAATATTCTAACTGCAAGACTATTATTAATACCTACACTCCCGGCTTTCAGGGAATTATTATAGGCTACCAGTATTTTACCGTTATTCCCAATTGCTGCTCCGCAAAAGACCGAAGAAGCAGTTGCCAGAGTTAGCCCGGTAGTTCGGTAATCCTCTGTAATATAAGTTTTTGTAAATGCTCCGGATACTGTATTTTGGGCATTAAATTTTATATCAATGAGTCTCCCCGAAAATTGGTCATTTATGAAATTGAAAGGTTCAAAACCAATAACATGAACATATTCCATTAAATCAATAAGGATATTTGGAAATCTCGAAAATACGAAAGATTGTCCTTCGACCCATTCTTCGTTATCTTTCTTCTCATACAAAACCGCAGTTCTCGGGGATAGAACATCATCAATGACCGCGGTAAATGCTTTGCCCCCTTTGTGAACAATTTTAGTAATATTCTCTCCCCACCAGGAACCATTTTCCTGGAGATTGTTCCGATTACCAACGGTATATTGTTTAAATAGAAGGTTTTGTTGTACTACGATATCCTGCCTGGATTTTGTACAGAATGTCAAAATACCAAGAAACAAGCAGAATAATATAATCGTTTTATTGTTTCTCAAAATTAAGCTATTACTCTCAATGTTTAAGTCCGATTCATGTACTCCTTAAATCAAATGTAATAAAAAGACTGTTATAAACGCTAAAAGATTCGACTTTTTTAAAAATGATTTTGAGTTTTTAGCTCTCGTAATTGGTTCATTCTGAAAGGAAGAGTGTTTTGCAACGCTAGGTAGTATGAGAATCTAAAAGGCAAAATAGACTCTATTGAGGGGAAGTTGCAACCTTTTCGTTTATGACACCAATCCGTGCTTTGACCAACGCCGTCAAGGTTTTCGAATGTGGGGAAACAAAAAAAAGGCTGAAATCGTTAGATTTCAGCCTTTTAAGCTCCTCAGGTAGGACTTGAACCTACGACCTACGGATTAACAGTCCGCCGCTCTAACCAACTGAGCTACTAAGGAGTTTATTTGCTTCAGTAAATTTTCTAAAGCGTTGCAAAAATAACACCTTTTTCATTAAATGGAAATATATTTGCACAAAATCATTTAAATAAATAACTGCCATGGGCTATTCGAAGATATTGGGGATTGGAAATGCATTGGTCGACATAATAACGATGTTAGATAATGATAAGATTATTAAATCATTAAACCTTCCAAAGGGAAGCATGACATTGGTCGATCGTGAGATGTCAGACCGGGTGCAGCTGGAGATTGCGGACGAAAAGAGACTTCTGGTAACGGGCGGATCCGTCGCCAATGCCATCAATGGTGTTGCAAATCTTGGGGTTCCGTGTGGATTCCTTGGGACTATTGGTAAGGATGAATTGGGAAAACTGTTCGAAGGGGAACAAATTAGCCAGGGAATTAAACCCCTGCTTATCCATTCAGACCTGCCAACCGGACGCGCGGTCGGTCTTGTTGAGCCTGACGGGGAACGCACCTTTGCTACTTACCTTGGTGCAGCTTCAGAACTTCATCCCAACGACATTACCCCGGAAAGATTAAAAGGCTTTGATATTTTCTTTGTGGAAGGATACCTGGTCTACAACCATGCCCTGATCATGGCAGCAGCTGTTGCCGCAAAAAATGCCGGACTAGCCATCGCCCTCGACCTGGCCAGCTACAATGTGGTTGAGGCCAATCGGGAAATTCTGAACGAATTGGTTGATAACTATGTCGACATTGTCTTTGCCAATGAGGAGGAGGCCAAAGCTTTTACGGGAGTGGAACCGTTGGAGGCTGTCGGAAACCTGGCCCGTCGTTGCGATATCGCTGTTGTGAAAGTCGGGAAGGAGGGCGCCTATATTCAGCAGGGAGCTAATCTCTACAAGATACCTGCCGCCGGTGACCTCGTAGTGGATACGACCGGCGCCGGCGACTTCTTTGCTGCCGGATTCCTTTCCGGTATCGCCAAGGGATACGATCTGGAGAAAAGCGGAAAGCTGGGCGCATTACTGGCCTCCAGGGTTATCCGGGTACCCGGGGCAAAACTGCCCGAAGAAGAGTGGATCGAAATCAGAAAAATTGAGGATAGTCTCTAATTTATTATTACACAGAGTTTCACAGAGGAGCACAGAGTTACACAGAGTGAATTAGAAAAAACTTAGGATTAGAAGTGAAGAAATTATAACACGACTTTATTTTTTATTTTTCTCCGTGGTTCTCTGTGCTTCTCTGTGAAACTCTGTGTATCATTGAAAATAAACAAATCTATGTCAAAAATTAACTGGAAGCCTGGCAATATGATCTACCCGCTGCCTGCGGCACTGATCAGTTGCGGCTCCACCCCCGAAGAGTTCAACCTGATTACCGTCTCGTGGCTGGGGACCATTTGTACCGATCCGCCGATGTGCTACATCTCTGTCAGGCCAAGCAGGCACTCCTCGGGCATCATCAAAAGGACCGGAGAATTTGTGATCAACCTGACAACTGAATCTATGGCCGAAGTCACCGACTGGTGTGGCGTTAAATCGGGGCGCTATCTGGACAAGTTCAAGGAATGTGGCTTGACCCCGCTTCCGGGTACGGTAGTAAAATGTCCGATCGTGGCAGAATCGCCCATCAGCATCGAATGCAAGGTGATTGAGGTAAAAGAACTTGGCAGCCACGATATGTTTATTGCAAATGTGGTCAACATTATAGCTGACGACAGATACATTGATCCCAAAACGGGTGCCATGAGCCTCGAGAGCGCCGGACTGATGGCCTACTCCCATGGTAATTATTATTGCATGGGCAAGAAGATCGGGAAGTTTGGCTGGAGCGTGATGAAGGAGAAGACCAAGAAAAGGATAAAGGATAAAGGATAAAGGATAAAGTGGGCTTTTGTACGTGGGCTTAGATGTTAGGACATAAAAAAACAAACTATCAGCTAAATCATGAAGAAATATCTAATTGTCGGGATGTTGATCCTGACCGGAATAATTACAATCAATATGAAGAACGAAAATAAAGGGGTCAACCCGTTGTTGACTGAGTGGAAAACGGTGCATCAGACACCTCCGTTTAAAGAGATCAAACACGGGCATTTTGTACCGGCCATCGACCAGCTTCTGGCTGAGGCCAAAACTGAGGTGGATGGAGTGATCAACAACAGTGAAGCACCAACCTTCAATAATAGCATCCGGGCACTGGAAGTAAGTGGTAAAAAGCTCTCAATGGCTACCACGATACTCTTTAACCTGAATTCGGCAGAGACAGATGATACTATTCAATCGATTGCCAGAGAGGTATCGCCAAAGTTGTCGGCCTACCACAACTATGTATCGTTGAACGGGAAACTTTTCCAAAGGGTGAAGGCCGTTTTCAACCAGAAGGATCAACTAAAGCTGAATGCAGAGGATCTCAAGTTGTTGGACGATAGTTACAAGGGTTTTGTCAGGAGCGGGGCTAACCTGGAGGGATCTTCAAAAACGCGTTTTGCTGAGATCAATACTGAGTTGTCGAAACTTTCCCTCAAGTTTGGAGAGAATGTTCTGGCCGAGACCAACTCCTATCAATTGCTGGTAACGGATAAAAAAGATCTGTCCGGTCTGCCGGAAGGTGAAATTGAGGCAGCAGCTCAACTTGCCAAAGCAAAAAAGAAAGAAGGGTGGATGTTCAACCTTCAGGGACCGGGTTATATTGCCTTTATGAAATTTGCCGACAACCTGAAGTTACGCGAAGAAATTTACAAAGCTTACAATTCGCGTGCTTTCCACGATAATAAAAACAACAACGAAGAGACCATCCGCCAGATCGTGAACCTGCGGCTGGAAAGGGCCAAACTTCTGGGTTATCCGAACCATGCAGCTTATGTGTTGGAAGAACGTATGGCGGAGAGCCCGGCTAAGGTCAATGCATTTTTAGAGCAACTTCACACGGCCGCCAGGCCTTTTGCACTGACAGATCTGGCCGACGTAAAAGAATATGCCAACTCCCATGGATTCAAGGATTCGCTGGATCGATGGGACTGGGGCTATTGGTCGGAAAAACTGAAAAATGAACGTTATGGTTTTGACGAGCAGGCCCTGAAGCCCTATTTCAAACTCGAAAATGTGATCGGCGGGGTCTTTGAACTTGCTCACAGATTGTATGGAATAACATTTAAGGAGAACAAGGCCATTCAGGTGTATCATCCGGATGTAAAGGCCTACGAGGTTTATGACAAAGATGGATCGTTCCTTTCTGTTCTATACCTCGATTTCTTCCCCAGGGAAGGAAAAAAGGGGGGCGCCTGGATGACGGAGTACCGCTCCCAAAGCAAACTTAATGGCAAAAACGTACGTCCCATTGTCTCCATCGTAACAAATTTCACAAAACCGACCGATACCAAACCTTCCCTGCTTACTTTCTATGAAGTGACTACTTTCCTGCATGAGTTTGGTCACGGACTTCATGGTATGTTTGCCAATACTGTTTACGAAGGGATGTCGGGAACAGCTGTCTACCGCGATTTTGTTGAACTGCCTTCTCAGATCATGGAGAATTGGGCGGTCGAAAAAGATTTTCTGGATATTTTTGCCACGAATTACCAAACCGGGGAGAAGATTCCGTCCGAATTGGTTCAAAAGCTGATCAAATCGAAGAATTTCCAAGCCGGAACGCTGAGCGAACGCCAGTTGAGCTTTGGAATGAACGACATGGCCTGGCACTCTATCACTGAACCAGTGACAGGCAGTGTGGTGGAGTTTGAAAAGAAGGCGTTGACACCTACCGATCTCTTTCCTCCGCTGGAGGGATATTGCCTCAGTACCTCCTTTTCGCATATCTTTGCAGGAGGTTATGCTGCCGGTTATTACGGATACAAATGGGCTGAAGTATTGGATGCAGATGCTTTTTCAGTCTTCAAGAAAAACGGAATTTTTGACAAAGCTACAGCTGACTCCTTTCGCAAAAACATTCTTGAAAAAGGAGGAACTGCGCACCCATTGGTGTTGTACAAGGCTTTCCGCGGACAGGAACCCTCCATTACACCCCTTCTGGAAAGAGAGGGTTTGATCAAGAAATAATGTGGAAATGTGAAAATTGGGAAATGTGGAAATGTGAAAATTGCCACACTCCACAATTTTCACATTTCCACATTTCCAAATTATTAATTAAAAAAATGGGCTCGAAATCATTAAAGAAGTTTATCTATCTCTCGATCATAGCCGCGGTACTGACCATCAGCCTGAAGGGGATGGCCTATCTGCTGACAGGATCGGTGGGATTGCTCTCAGATGCGCTGGAATCGTGCGTTAACCTGATAGCGGCTCTTTTTGCGCTGGTCATTCTGGCTGTCGCTGAGAAACCGGCCGATGCCGAACATGCTTTTGGACATTCCAAAGCCGAGTATTTTTCGAGCGCCATTGAGGGAGGGCTCATCGTTTTGGCGGCTTTCAGCATCGTCTGGAGCGCTTATCCCAGGTTGCTAGATCCGCAGCCTCTCGAAAATATGGGATTCGGTTTGTTGATCTCCCTTGCGGCCTCATTGATTAACCTGGGGGTTGCCATGGTATTGTTGCGCGAAGGGAAGAGGAGCCATTCCATTACCCTTTCGGCAGATGGGAAGCACCTGATGACCGATGTCTGGACCTCTGTAGGTGTTTTGGCGGCCATTGCGATGGTGAAGCTGACAGGCTGGCTGATTCTGGATCCAATCATCGCCATGCTGGTGGCCCTGAACATCGTCTGGACCGGATACAAGCTGATGCAACAATCTGCCAGGGGTCTGATCGATACGGCAATTCCCAACGCAGAACGTGAGCAAATTGAGCATATCTTCGATCAGTTCCGACAGCCGGGGATCGAATTTCATTCGCTGATGACCCGGCAGGCCGGTCAGCGGAAATTTATCTCTGTGCATATTCTTGTGCCCGGAGAGTGGACAGTGCAGCGCGGTCATGATTTGCTGGAGATCATCGAGGCAAAAGTTCGGGACCATTTCCCCATTCCTGTCACAGTTTTTACCCATCTGGAGCCTGTCGAAGACCCGGTCTCCCACAACGACATCGGGATTGACCGTGGAAGCTCTATTTAGCGTAATTTTTCTATTTTTGCACTTTACAATAGCGTTACCATGTTAGATAGGATCAAGGAACTTCAAAAGGAGATAGAAGAGCGGGCCGTACAGTCTGTAGAGGAGCTGGAAGAGCTGAGAATCAAATATCTCAGTAAAAAGGGTGAGATCTCCAAATTGATGGAAGATTTTAGAAATGTATCAGCTGATCAGAAAAAAGAGATCGGTGCAGCCGTCAATACCCTGAAGAATTTTGCACTTGAGAAGATAAAAATATTGAAGGAGGGTCTGGAAGGGCAGAGTGTTGAAACCCAAAAACTGGATCTTTCCTTACCGGGAGATCCCATGAAGGCTGGAACCCGCCATCCTATTTCAATCGTGAAGAATGAGATGCTGGAGATCTTTAAAAGACTTGGGTTTGTGGTCTCTGAAGGACCTGAAATCGAAGATGACTGGCATGTTTTCTCGGCGCTGAATTTTGCCGAGGAGCACCCGGCCCGCGATATGCAGGATACTTTCTTTATCCAGCGGAACCCTGATATTTTATTGCGCACACATACTTCATCCGTGCAGGTACATGACATGGAGACGATGAAACCTCGTATCCGTACCGTGACTCCCGGCCGGGTCTTCCGCAATGAGGCGATCTCCTACCGGGCGCACTGCATGTTTCACCAGATTGAAGGACTATATATTGATGAAAACGTTTCTTTTGCCGACCTGAAGCAGACGCTGGTCTATTTTGCCAAAGAGCTTTTCGGTGAAAAAACGGAGATCCGGATGCGCCCCTCCTACTTCCCCTTCACCGAACCTTCGGCCGAAGTGGATGTCTCATGTTCAATCTGTGGCGGCATGGGCTGTAACGTCTGTAAATACACCGGATGGCTCGAAATCCTTGGCTGTGGAATGGTCGACCCCAATGTTCTGGAAGCCTCCGGCATCGACAGCAAAAAGTACACCGGTTTTGCCTTTGGCATGGGCATCGAACGTATTGCCATGCTTAAGTACGGTATAAACGATTTAAGGCTCTATTTTGAGAATGATGTGAGATTTTTGAACCAGTTTGAAGCGGCGAACTGAAGGAAGGATAAAGGATAAAGTAAAAAGGATAAAGTACGGGACTCCGAGAAACCACCAAATCAATTATCGTTGAAAGTTTTTCGTGCAGTTATTATTTCCAGTTGATCTTAATTTATTCTGAGTGTTTCATCAATCCATTTCCTCATATTTTCAATTCCCATAAAAGTGTGGTAATTATATTTTAATGTTCCTCTTTTATCGTAAATCAAATAATGAGGTATTGCGCTAAATTTGAATGTTTTATATAAATAATCCATTTGTTCGTTAGTCACATAATATTGTTCACCACCAATTTCAGGTATTTTTTGTTCCCAGTTTTTCTTTGGAGAGGAGTGATCAGTAAGGTATAAAAAAACAACATCCTTATTCTCAAATTCTTTTCTGACTATTTCTGATTCATTCATTGCTTTTAAACAAGGCGTGCACCATGTCGCCCAAAAATCGACAAATACCACTTTCCCATTGTATTTGTTAATAATTGAATCCATCATTCTTTCTGAAGTACCTGAAATCTCATGAATATTCGCTTTATTGCCAGACTGTTTCAATACTTTTTCGTTTTTGACGAATAAAGCATCAGCAAATGATCTGTTTTTAAAATATGTTTTAATATTCTTTTTCTGAATCTCACTAAGTGGATTGGCATAGTTTAATTGTTTAATAAATGAATATTGGGCTATTAAATCATAAATGATACCAGAGTCGGTGCTGATTTTATCTTTCATTATTGCTTTAACTTTCATCAACCATTCATCGACAGGCTGCTCTTTAATATCAGGAATAGCAAGCATTTCATTATTGAGAATTTCCTTGAGAATCATAGGATAAAATCCAGTTGAGATATATATCGGATCATTCAGATTAAAATATTTTAGAAATGAATAGTAGGATTTGTCAGGAACCTGAGGATGAAAATCATCAGGCACCTTATCTGTTTTGTTCTGCGCCTTATATGCATCAATAATGAACGAATCGTATTTAAGCAGCGAATGAAATAACGTTGCAAATTTCTCAATACTGGCAATTATTTGTTTTGACAAAGCCGATAATTTTTTATCGTTGTCAATTGATTTCAGTAGTTCCTGCATACCATTTATTTTTTTCTGACTGTACACTTCAGGCGACACAATTTCAAGACCAATTTTTGGTACTTCGAATGGCCAAGTGCCTACTTTTTCGGCATCATCTGCTGTGAAACCAATGCTATTTTTGAATCGGATCTGTTTCTTTTGATCATTGTCAACAGAAATGTTCAATTTGGTCTCTTCTCCTGATATTAAACAGTAAATTCCATTATAAAAATCGGATTCAACAGAAACAAACACCACACTTTCGACAGGAATTTTCATTGAGAAGCTTCCATCCTTCCTCACAGGAATATCATAAATCATTAAATCTCCGCTTAATAAACTCTGATAAGTAATTTTAAACGGATTAAATCCCTTTTCGCCTACTTTAATTCCATTAATTTCTCCAGAAAAGGTTGCTATGCCGGAGTTAATTGTGAGATCAATAGGGAGTTTCTGTGACTGTGCATTCGATAAAACAGGCTGAGAAAGCAAAAGACAGATGATAATAATTATCTTTAGAATTAATGGTTTCTTCGTACTTTTCATAGTTTGTTTGAATAGATATTTACAGCTACAACAAAGTCAATTATCTAGCGGAAAAGGAAAATGTGTGTCATTTAGGTTCTATACTTCAGGTAAAGATAATAATAAAGAAAGTACATCATGCTCCTTCTTTTGAAGGGTAAAATTTGTCAGAACCTATCAAAATAGAATTTGTGCCAGGAGCCTAATAAATAGTGCCCGGATGAAGATCCGGGCACTATTTATTTTTGACTCTAATTTTGGGAGTCCAGTACTTTATCCTTTTTACTTTATCCTTTTTACTTTATCCTTCTTTACAGCGTCTTCGCTACCTCAACCTGCTCGAATGCTTCAATAAAGTCTCCTTCGTGCACATCGTTGTAGTTCTGGATGTTCAGGCCACACTCGTAGCCTTTGGCCACCTCTTTGACGTCATCCTTGAAGCGTTTCAGTGATTCGAGTTCGCCGGTGAAGACGACGATACCGTCGCGGATCAGGCGCACCTTCGAGTTGCGGATGATCTTGCCATCGCGGACAATACATCCGGCAATGGTACCCACTTTGGTGATATTGAAGGCGGTAAGGACTTCGGCAGTTCCTTTGATCTCCTCTTTGATCTCCGGTGCCAACATACCCTCCATGGCCGACTTGATCTCGTTGATTGCGTCGTAGATGATGGAATAGAGTCGGATGTCGATCTCCTCCTTCTCGGCCAGTTTCCTGGCACTCATGGAAGGACGGACCTGGAATCCAACGATGATGGCATTGGATGCTGAGGCTAGCATAATATCTGATTCTGTTATCTGGCCAACCGCCTTATGGATCACGTTGACCTGGATCTCGGTAGTCGAGAGTTTGATCAATGAGTCGGAAAGCGCTTCGATCGATCCGTCTACGTCTCCCTTGACAATGATGTTGAGCTCCTGGAAGTTGCCGATGGCAATTCTTCGGCCGATCTCGTCGAGGGTAATGTGTTTCTGCGTCCGCAGGCCTTGCTCACGCTGCAGTTG
>CAYHQN010000079.1:0-20310 GCA_964358545.1 uncultured Tangfeifania sp.
TATTGTAACTATTTAATTTTCAACAATATTATTTTTGAGCTGAATCGCTGAAAAAAAAGTGATTTATAGAAGGATTGCCGGTATGCGGGTATTTGACAGATAGAATGTGGAAATTGGGAAATGTGGAAATGTGGAAATTGGGATTGAAGCAGGCTTGGATTAGTACTTATTCGGAAATTTATCCTTTTGCGATTCAATGAAGGGAGACCCTCATTTTCACATTTTCACATTTTCCAATTTCCACATTGCTTATTTCATAGTTGGATGAAAAATCCGGTCCAACAACCTCCGCTCCTCCGTAATTATTTCAGCAGTGCCTTTTAGCTCCTGCTGAAACTCAAATTTCTTTCCATAATTAGAAACCATCTGGCCCGGAAGATTTACCTCCACTGCGTAGTAATCCCCGTTAGGAATGGAGGATATTTTGCTTACGACAGCTTTGACAACACCATACTCCATATAGGGATAATTGGCAAACTTAAGATTAACCCGCTGACCAACCTGAACCATTTCCGTAAGATTCATTTTTAGCTGAACACAACCGACGAAAGTAGTTGGATTGTTTGGCGTTGCAGTAACCACAACCGGTGCGGTGATAATATCAGGGTACTTAAAAGCCCAACTGCCGGCAACAAGCACCATCAGGAGCAATATCACCATAACAATTCCATTCCTGATCAGCCAGGAAGGCATTCTCCCCATCAGATCCTGAACCTCCTTGCTGTGAAGCTCAATCTCATCTATCTTTCTCGACATACCTATGTTTGTTTCTATCAGATCTACTTCCAAAATGAAAATCACCCATACAATTGTCAATTACCTTCATGCTCCTAACTCCAATTGATTCTTTACCAAATGCCAATAGCTGCCCTTCAATTTGATCAACTCTTCATGCTTACCCCGTTCAACAATTTCTCCCTTGTCGAGTACAACAATCTGATCGGCATTCCTAACAGTACTCAGCCTATGCGCTACTACCACAACAGTCCGGCCTTTGTAGAATTCATTCATGTTCTCCATAATCACCTTCTCGTTGTTGGCATCCAATGCGTTGGTGGCTTCATCAAAAAACAGAAACTCCGGATCTTTGTATACAGCACGTGCAATAAGGATCCTTTGCTTCTGTCCCTGGCTTATACCTGCCCCCTCCTGACCAATTTTCGTATGATAACCCATTGGCAACGACTCGATGTATTCACCAATATTGGCCATCCTGACAGCCTCCATGACTCTTTCCTTATTAATAGTGTCGACGCCAACGGCTATATTATTGATAATAGTGTCAGAAAAGATGTACCCATCCTGCATCACAACTCCGCATTTTTCGCGCCACATAGAGGTTGAGAACAGATCCAGGCTGGTTCCGCCGATCGATACGGTACCCGAAACCGGAGGATAAAAGCCCAGCAACAACTTGATCAGCGTTGTCTTTCCGCTCCCGCTCATGCCGACAATGGCCGTTGTTTCATTGACAGGAATATCCAGGGTGATCTCCTTTAAAACTTTTGGGGACCGTGGACCTTCATACTGAAAGGTCACATCTTTTAATGAAATATCCCTGTTTTCAGGAAGATGGACCAATTTATTCTCCTCCTTACGCTCTTCATCCTTCTTCAGATGAATTTCATTAAACCGTTCCAGTGATATTTTGGCATCCTGGGCGTTCTGAATGAACTCCATCAAATTGGTTAATGGAGCATTCATCTGTCCTATGATGTAGGAGACTGCAACCATCGCCCCCAAGGTAATGTGCCCATCAATAACGAGCTTCGCAGCAAGAAAACTGATGAGAATATTTTTCAATTGATTAATAAAGGAGGAACCAATGGTTTGGGTCTGACTTAAAGTCAGACGACGAATATTCACTTTAAAAAGTCTGGCCTGAATTCTTTCCCATTCCCACCGTTTCTGTTTTTCACAATTGTTCAGTTTAATCTCCTGCATCCCGGTAATAAGCTCTATCAATTTCGCCTGATTTTCGGACAGCTGTCTGAAACGGTGAAAATCCAATTCCCTCCTCCTCTTTAAAAACAGTACAATCCAGGCCACATAGAGTACACTTCCCATGAGAAAGATGAGAAGGATTGTCCAACTGTATAGCGCCAGCACGATGGAGAAAATAAAAAGATTGACCATCGAAAAGAGCACGTTCAGGGTTTGGTTGGTGATGAAATTCTCAATTCTTGTATGATCTCCAATACGCTGCAACAGATCACCAATCATCTTGGTATCGAAGTAGGCTATCGGGAGCTTCATCAACTTGATGAGAAAATCTGAAATCAGGGAAATATTTAAGCGGGTAGTCAAATGAAGAAGAATCCAGCCTCTGAAAAACTCAACAGTCATTTGGGATACAAACAGGATCAATTGGGCGATCAGTATCAGGGTGACAAAACCAATATCCTGATTGTTGATACCCACATCTACCATCGATTGGGTAAGTAATGGGAAGATCAGTTGAAACAAACTTCCCAAAAGCAGGCCAAGCAGAAGCTGCCACAAGAATTTTTTCTGGTTCCTAAAATAGGAGAACAGAAACGTAAAGGATGATTTATCTATTTTTTCATCCTGCAACTGATAAAAATCCGGAGTCGGTTCGATAATGAGTACAAGACCTTTGGCACTCTTTTCGTCTGAAATGCCACTCCACCCTTTTAGAAACTCTTCTTTCTTGTAACTGATCAATCCAAAAGCCGGATCAGCGACCAGCACTTTCCCCTTTTTAACTCCATAAACAACAACAAAATGCTCATCCTTCCAATGGACGACAGCAGGAAGCGGTATTTCGTCAGAAAGTTGCTGAAAGCTAACCCTTGCCCCAACCGACCGCATTCCCAACGATTCCGCTGCATCCGACAATCCAAGAAATGATACTCCCTCCCGCGTCAGGAAACTCCTGTCACGAATCGTTTGCAATGAAATATTTTTACCATAGTGTTTCGCGATCATCCTTAAACAGGAGGGTCCGCAATCCATGGCATCCAATTGTTTGTAAAACGGGAATCGTGGCATCAGGCAAAATCCGGATTGGTTACATGCAAATATGCAAAATTTATCAGGATCTTGCCTGTTAAGTAATGGACAATATAAAATTTACTCTTTGGGTTTGTTAAAAGTCAATAACATGTTTAGAAACATGAAATCCAACTTCAAGACATTTAGTGAGTAGTGCATTTCATTGATATCAGGTTATTTACAAATTTACAAAAAATCGAAAATAGAAAATCGAAAATTCTACTTTCGGTCGTACCATTTTAAATAATTTCTATTTTTGAAGGGATTGAAATAATTTTTCTAAATGACCAGATAATTTTATTTAAATTTTTTTCTCATGAAAGTATATCAAACAAATGAAATTAGGAACATTACGGTGCTCGGAAACTCGGGCGCCGGGAAAACCACCCTTGTAGAAGCCATGCTCTTCGAGGGTGGGATTATTAACCGCAGAGGAGATGTCAAAAGCAAGAACACTGCGTCAGACTATAACCTCGTGGAGCAAGAGTATGGCAACTCTGTTCATGAAACTGTTCTTTATACTGAATTTGAAGGGTGCAAGATTAACATCATTGATACTCCGGGGATGGACGATTTTGTTGGAGGGGTAATACCCGCCCTGAGTGTTGCAGCGACAGGCTTACTCGTTTTTAATGCTGTCAATGGCGTAGAAGTTGGAACTGAAATTGCCAACAGGAATGCCGAAAAATTTCACAAACCGCTGATTTTTGTTGTCAATCACCTTGATCACGAAAACAGCAACTGGGAAAATACCATGGAAATGGCCAAAACGACCTTTGGCAATAAACTGGCTATTCTCCAATACCCTGTAAACCCGGGATTGGGTTACAACAAAGCCATCGACGTTTTAAAGATGAAGATGCTTCAGTGGGGGCCAAATGGAGGAAAACCAGAAATGCTGGATATACCTGCCTCTGAAATTGCAAAAGCCGAAGAATACCACAACAACCTGGTTGAAATGGCTGCCGAGAACGACGAAGCACTGATGGAGCTCTTTTTTGAGCAAGGTTCTTTGAACGAAGATGAAATGAAAAAGGGACTAAAACTGGGCATGCTTTCAAGAGGGCTGTTTCCGGTTTTCTGTACCTGTGCAGCAAAAGACATGGGCATACGCAGACTCATGGATTTCATCGTCAACGTTGCTCCCGATCCGGGAGAATTGGCGCCGGTAGAGACAGTCGACGGGAAATTGATCCCAATCAGCGTAAAAGGCCCTACCTCCATTTACTGTTTCAAGACTTCCCTGGAGCAGCACGTTGGTGAAGTCACCTATTTCAAGGTAATATCCGGAACACTGAGGGAGGGAATGGATTTGACCAATATGGCCAAGAACTCCAAGGAAAGAATCTCCCAGATTTTTGCAGTAGCCGGAAAAACCAGGACGAAGGTACCCGAAATGGTGGCCGGAGATATAGGCGCTACAGTTAAATTGAAAGATGTCAAACACAACAATACACTTTGCGATAAAGATGCAGAGATAGAATTTCCACCCATTCAATTCCCCGCTCCAAGGTATACCACTGCAGTAAAGGCTGTGAATGAGGCAGATGAAGAGAAAATGGGTGAATACCTGCACCGCCTTCACGAAGAGGATCCAACTTACCTCATTGAATATTCAAAAGAACTGAAACAAATCCTGATTCACGGTCAGGGTGAATATCATATCAATACACTGAAATGGTATTTCGATAACGTCTTTAAAATTGACATTCAGTTTCTAAACCCCAAAATCCCCTACCGGGAAACCATTACCAAGATAGCCCAGGCCGACTACCGTCACCGCAAACAGAGTGGCGGATCAGGCCAGTTTGGCGAAGTTCACATGGTGATCGAACCTTTTGAGGAAGGTATGCCGGCACCTACCATGTTTGTCATTGACGGCAAGGAGATGAAGGTGAGCCTTCGCGGAACTGAGGTCGTAGAATTACCATGGGGAGGGAAATTGGTCTTCTGCAACTGTATTGTCGGTGGTTCTATTGATGCACGTTTCCATCCTGCCATCCTGAAAGGGATCATGGAGAAAATGGAAGAGGGACCTCTCACCGGTTCTTATGCCCGTGATATCCGTGTCTGTATTTATGAGGGAAAGATGCACCCTGTCGACTCCAACGAAATTTCTTTCCGTCTCGCCGGAAGAAATGCATTTAGCCAGGCATTTAAAAAAGCGGGCGCCAAGATTCTAGAGCCTATTTACGATGTCGAAGTTCTCGTACCCGGCGACCGCATGGGTGATGTGATGGGAGATCTTCAAAACCGTCGTGCCCTGATCATGGGGATGACCTCCGAAAAAGGGTTCGAGAAAATTGCAGCAAAAGTACCCCTGAAAGAGATGAACAAATATTCGACTACCTTAAGTTCTGTTACACAAGGTCGTGCCATGTTCAAAATGAAATTCGCCAGCTACGAAAAAGTGCCTGCCGAGGTTCAGGATGAACTGCTCAAGACCTATGCGGCAACTCAAACTGAAGAGTAGCAAATATTATCTGCTAACTATGATTTCTGGCGCTCATCCTTACGGGGATGAGCGTTTTTTTTAGAATCCAGTGATGCCATGCGATAAAATTGATTAACTTTCGTTCTTCAATTCGATACTGATAAAAAACCTCATTTAGAAGCTGTCTAAATTTCTTGCACAGAGAATTTATGGCCCCATAATGAAACTAAAAATGGCTTTGAAATTGTTGCTTTCACTAAAAATACACTTGAGGAAACAAGGAGTTACACAGAGAGAAAATCGCAAGCGATTTTCCAACTCTGTGAAACTCCGGGGTTTCTCTCTTGAAAATACATAATGGCAGAAATTTCTATGCACCATATATTTTCGATAAATAGAAAATTATTCTCTGTGTTATAAATTTAAACAGTCTCTTAATAAACAGATTACCATGAAGATAAAATTTATTGGTGCAGCCCGCGAAGTGACGGGAAGTAAACACCTGATTACGCTCGACAATGGCAAAAAAATCCTCCTGGATTGCGGCATGTTCCAAGGGAAAGGAATGGAAACTGACTCCTCCAACCGTAACCTTGGATTTGACCCCAAAGAGATTGATCATATCATCCTGACACATGCGCATATTGACCATTCCGGATTGATCCCATACGTCTACAAACTCGGATTCAGGGGATCCGTTATCTGCACCAATGCAACCCGCGACCTTTGTGCCATCATGCTGGCTGACAGCGGGCACATTCAGGAGTTGGATGTAAAATGGTTCAATAAAAAGAGAGCAAAACATGGATTGGAGCCTGTAGAACCAATTTACACCAGCGAAGATGCAAAACAATGTATGGAACTTTTTATAGGGACAGCTTATGACCGTAAGTTCTATATAGATGAAAATGTAAAAGTCCGTTTTACCAACAATGGACACCTGCTCGGTGCAGGAACCGCTTCTCTTGAAATCACAGAGAATGGCAAAACCGTAAAGATTGCCTACACGGGAGATATAGGACGTCCCACCAGCAAAATATTGAAAGTTCCGGAAGCATTCAGACAATGTGATTACCTGATCACAGAATCAACTTACGGAAACAGGCTGCACAAGCAGTTTGCCCATGCAGAAGAAGAGTTGCTGAAAGTCGTAAATGACACCTGTGTCAATAAACAAGGAAAACTGATCATCCCCTCTTTTGCCATCGGCAGAACGCAGGATATTGTCTTTTCCCTGAACAATTTTTACAATGCCGGGCTACTACCGAAAATTCAGATTTATGTGGATAGTCCGCTGGCAGTCAATGCAACAACAATCTTCAGGCTGCATTCAGTGTGTTTCAATGAGGAGGTTATGAAAGTGGTGGAAACTGACGATGATCCGTTTGGTTTCAATTCACTGCATTACATCACTTCCACCAATGATTCGAAGCAACTCAACTTTTTTAAAAAACCCTGCATCATTATCTCTGCTTCAGGTATGATGGAGGCCGGAAGGATCAAGCACCACCTGGCCAACAACATCTCCAACCCAAACAACACCATTTTGGTTGTAGGATATTGTGCCCCCCGCACCTTGGGAGCAAGACTGGTGAATGGTGAAAAAATTGTCTCTATTTTTGGAAACAAGTATCAGGTGAACGCTGAAATTGCACGCATTGAAGCTTTCAGCGGACACGGGGACTACAGCGAGATGTTGTCATTTCTGAATTGCCAGGATAAATCAGCCATCAAGAAAATCTTCCTGGTACATGGCGATTATGAGGCTCAACTTTTCTACAAAGATGAAATGATCAAGGCCGGTTACCAAAACATTGAGATCCCGGAGGCAATGTCTGAAGTGACTATCTGATTTAAGACTTTAACTGTTTGATCTTTTCCAAAATCCTTTCCGGAGTTACCGGCATCTGGGTTACCCTTGCTCCCGATGCATGGAATACTGCATTGGCGATAGCCCCGCCGACACAGATAATCGCCGGTTCGCCTCCCCCTTGCGGCGGAGCGCCCATGTCATCGTAGAAGACCGTTTCCACAGGAGCCGTTGTGGAGAATCTGGTGATCTCATAAGTGTCAAAATTTCGGACCACCACCTCGCCCCAGTTGAAAGGAATATCTTCATACAAAGCATAACCCAACCCCATCGTTATGCATCCCTCTGCCTGTACTCGGGCCCCGTGAGGATTGATAACCTGCCCCATATCCTGGGCACAAACCACACGGAGAACTTTTACAACGCCGGTTGTTGGATTCACTTCAACCTCCGCGATGAGTGCAACATAGGTCCCTGCATCATTTCCCAATGCAATGCCAACCCCCCTGTTCTTTCCGGGTTTTGCGGAGGAATAGTTAAATGTTTTGGCAGCCAGCGCAAGTGTCCGCTCCATTTTGGTATTCGAAACATTTGCCATCCGGAAGGCCAGCGGGTCCATTCCGATTTTATCGGCCAGCACGTCGATGTGCGATTCACGGGCAAAAGTGGTCGTATTGTTGCCTGGAGCCCTCCAGGGACCAGTTCCAAACGGGTGTATACCCTTTTTGTCATACAGGGCCGACCGCAGATTGGGAATACCATAAAAATCATTGACGCCACGGCTTCCTGCACAATAAATATTGTATTTCCATGCAACGATCTTACCACTCTTTTTTACTCCGGCTTTTATCTGCATCACAGCGGCCGGACGGAACTGATCGTACATAAATTCCTCTTCTCTTGTCCAGGCAAGTTGTACAGGCGCTCCTGACTCTTTTGCAAGCAAGGCCGCTTCCATAGCCTGCTCCGAATAAACCTTGCCCCCAAATCCTCCCCCAATTAATATTTGTTTTACCAGTATATTTTCGAGGGGCATTTTTAATCTGGCAGCAAGGTCTTTCCTGGTACCAAAAGGTGACTGGGTGGATGCCCAAACAATAAGTCTGTCCCCTTCAAAACAGGCAGTTGCAGTATGCGTTTCAATCGCAGCGTGGGCCTTGTACCCGTCATGGTATTCTGTCTCCACGACAAAGTCAGCATCGGCAAATCCCAGATCCGGATTTCCCTTTTCTTCAAAGGCCCTCGTCTCTTTCCCCTCTGCAACCAGATAGCTGAAGATGGTTTTGTCTGTGGCCAGCACTTCGGGTTTGCTCCATTCAGCCCGGATGGCTGCAGCAGCAATGGCTGCAATGTTGGGGTTGCTATGCAAGACGGCAATCAGGTTATCAAGCACAATTACCTTTACCCCCTCCATCGCTGCGGCTTTTCCCTTATCGACCGACAAAAGCTTGCATCCATGCGCAGGCGGACGGCTGACAGCGGCATACAACATTCCCGGTAGTTGAATATCCCCTGCATATTTTGCCTTGCCGGTCACTTTTAGAAGTGCATTGGTGGCATGAACCTGTTTCCCGATCTGCTTGAATTCTGCAGGCTTTTTAAAGACAGGAGCCCGTCTGACGGTTTTTACAATTTTTTTGCCTTTGGTGAGTGACCCATAACTGACTTTGATGGTATTGTCTGCTTTGCTCACAACATGACCATTTTCCGTTTTTAGCTGATCTTCAGGAATCTTAAGCTCTATGGAGGCCATTTTAATCAGCTCCATTCGTGCTTCGATGGCTGCCGCCCTCAGCACAGGATCGAAAAAGCGGGTGGTCATTGAGCCCCAGGTGCCTGCGTCATAGGGGCAAAGATCGGTATCTCCCATGATCATGTCGATGCTGTTGAGTTCAACCTCCAGTTCTTCCGCCAGGGCCTGGGCCAGGGAGGTAGTGATACCCTGTCCCATATCAATTTTCCCGGTGTAACACTCGACCCGGCCATCCTCCCGGATTCTGAGGTAAAGGTTGAAATCAGGCCTCTTATTTGCCTCTTCATCCTGCTCTTCCGCAAACAGTTTTAAAGGCTGAAGCGCAAAGATGATGTACAATCCCGCTCCCAGCTTTTTGATAAAATCACGACGGCTTGGACTGATGGGCATATCCACATCCCCAAAATATATTTCATTGATCTCTTCTGCGTTCATAATTTGGTCCCTCCGTTTATTTCTTTTGAAGCCGTTTCTACTGCAGCAATAATCCGGTTGTAAGCGCCGCACCGGCACAGATTGCCGTTCATCCCTTCAATGATCCGTTTGCGGTTGGGTTTTGGATCTGCATTTAAAAGCGCTACTGCATTCATGATCTGACCTGAAGTACAAAATCCGCACTGCTGGGCCTCATGCTCGATAAATGCTTTCTGAACAGGATGCAGCTTATCCCCGTCTGCCAATCCTTCTATTGTTACCACTTTTTTCCCTTCGATCTCTTTGACGGCCATCCCGCATGATCTTTGTGCCACTCCATCGACCAGAATGGTACAGGCACCGCAAAAACCTACTCCGCAGCCAAATTTGGTGCCGGTCAGTCCGAGCTCAGTACGCAGTACCCATAACAATATCTGACTGGTATCTGTCTCTAATTCAGTAGATTTACCATTCAAAGTAAATTTGATTTTTTCTTTCATTTGATATGGATTTAAAATATTTGTTTGGTTTCCCGTTCATACTCTTCGGGAGTGTCAATATCTTTCAACACATCTTCCGATCCAATTTCAATTTCCAGGATATCATCCGGGTGATTCAGAAACAGTTCCCGAAGTCCAATTTCCGGATTTAGTATTTTGATTTCATTTTTGTACTTTGAACCAATCAATACCGGATGTCCGCGTTTGCCCTTAAAAACAGGTATCAGTAACCCTTTCCCACCCTTCTGAAAGACGGAGATCAACCGGTTTATCACTGCTTCGGAAACCATTGGCTGGTCGCCCAAAAGAATCAGATAACCATCCGTTTCCGGGCTTGCAGCGGCTACCCCTGCCTGAACAGAGGTAAGCATGCCTTCTTCATATCTTTCATTGTCCACTAATAGCACAGGATAAGCTCCGAGTTCCTCTTCTATTTTATTTCTGTCGCTCCCGGTTACCACGATAGTCCGGGATGAAACAGTACCGGCAATTTTGCCTGCGACTGTCGCAATCATGCTTTTACCTTCAAATGGCATCAGAAGTTTTTGTTGGCCCATCCGGGTACTTTTACCGGCAGCAAGAACGATAGCTGTTACCTGTTTTTTGCTTCGGCTGAAATATATCTCGTGACGCTCTTTAATCAGTTCGGCCAGAATGCTCACCGCTATTTCATTGACTGTTCTGGAATGGATATCGATACCTACCGGGGTATGAACGAATTTCCACTCTTCGGGAGTTGCCCATTTTTCGGCAATGAATTTTTGACCCATTAAGGTCGTTTTACGCTTGCTTCCAATGACCCCGATGTAAGCTGCGTTTGAACAGATACATGATTTCAGCGCCTCTATGTCGGTTCGGTGACCCTGAGTAGCGATCACTACATAAGCATCCGAAGTTAACGAAATAGTTTGAAATGCCTCCCGCAAGGGTTGGCAAATAACCCTGGATGCTTCAGGAAACCTTGAAGATACTGCAAGTTCAGGCCGGTCATCAACTACGGTTATTTCAAAATCTACCAGACTGCTGATCCGGCAGAGCGCCTGTCCGATGTGTCCGGCCCCGGCGATGATCAGCTGAGGGATTGGCAGGATGGGTTCGATGAAGAGGATCGTCTTTTCTTCCTTATCTCCGGCCGTTTCAATGTAACAGGGAGTCCTGCTGTCAATTATTTGTTTTACATCTAAATTTTCAGAAAGGAGAATAGATGTTATTGTATCAGGAAGAGTATCCTGCCGTTCGATCCAGCTTCGATGAAGGTCTAGAACCTTACTGCCTGAATAGTGGATCAGGGTGAACAAGGCACCGCTTTTATGGCTGCGCATTGAATCAAGTAACCGCTGGTAAACCTCAAGATGTCGCGCGGGATCTGCATCGATCAGAAACAGCGCGCTGCCTCCGCAGATTGCTCCGGTCTGGTCCTCCAATTCCGACTGGAAATGAACCCACTGCAAAACGCTCTTCCGGGTTGCAGCCGACAAAGCGGCAACCTTTTGTGCCTCCGCTTCGAGCAATCCTCCGCCAAGGGTGCCGCTCAATACCTTCTCATTTTCGAAAATAGCCATGGCCCCCGGGACCTGGGGGGCAGACCCTTTGGTAAAGAGCAACGATCCTGTCTGAATATTTGCTCCTGCTTTGAGGCAACTGATTAATTGTTCATATAAAGCGCTCATGGGTTCTGAGTTTCAAAGACTCTGGATTTTGCCGACAATCCCATATTAAATGGATAATAATACAATGATTATCAATTTGATAGAAAATTCAAGGATTTTCGTAAAGATGTAATCTGCCTGATTTGTCCAGATTATTCTTGTAACCATTTTTCATTTCTTAAGGTAACATCCTCATTTAAAACGACTTTACCTGTCTTATAATCGGCAATACTTTCAGAAATTAATTTCTCCTCTGAAGCAGAAAGTATATATTGCTCACTCTCTCCCGCTTCGCTCAAAAGCTGGTTGAGATAATTAAGTAAAGCATCATCTTTTGAATCCAATACTTTTCTTATGATACTATTTTGAATCCCTTCAGAACTCATGACGATTTATTTTACCCAAATTTACTTTAAAATTAGATAAAAGAAGAATTTGTTGCATCAAAAAACAATCAATTAATGCCTGCTTTCTCCCTGCTTAATTTTGTGACGTATTTCAAGCGAATCATCAGAATAGAGAAATTCGCGGGTGGATTCAGGAAGAAATTCCTTAAAATCGTCCAGTTTGTCCGTTTTTATGGCCTGTCGGATTTTTGAGGCGCTGATAAAATCGGGGAGAACAGAAGAGCCGGAAATAGCAACCTTTCGCATCGATTCAACCACTTCAACTCCGTAACCAGGGAGAATCTTTTTCATAGCCTTGTTGTAGGCAGCCGTGGTTGCACAATAATTTTCTGTCCCCACATAACGCTTCTTAATACCTAGAATCGGAACAACATATTCGGCAAAAATCCTGACATCCAGTTCTGCTTGCTTTTCCATCACATCGCTGACCGTTTCATTTTTTAGAAAATAAGCCGGGAAAATGGATCCTGAAACAATATACATTCCGCCACGAACCATCAGGACGTTCTTCAAGTGGGCTATTCCCTTTTTGATCAATTCCCATCTGATAGCAAAAGGGAACGCTGAGCGATCTTCCTCTACCACAAATAGATATACCAATTCATTTTCGGCAGCAGCCTTTTCTATCAGAAATAAATGTCCGTTGGTAAAAGGGTTACAATTGACAACGATCGAGGCAACTGATGTGGTTTCGGTCTTTTGTTTCAACGATTTAAGATAATCCTGGTAGGTAAAAATTGACTCAAAGCCAAACTCCAGAAGCGTAAACAAAGGTGGTGAGGAGGCAATCTCAGTGAAACCTAACCCTTGAAACCTGACAGAATTCTCCGGGCGGGTGAATACGAAAGTGTGCTTGTAAATTTTCAGGAGTTTCTCTGTCATGTAGGTAACGATCAAGGCAAAAGCGGTCGTGTCGCGGAATTTTGGAGAAACGGCAACATATTTCAGGATCCGGCCAAGATGTGATCCCGTTCCAACAAGCTCCCCCTTCAGGTTATAAACAATCATGGTTGCCTCAACATCGGCAGGATCGAACTCAAATCCAAGTTCGAGGAGAAATCCTGTCACCAGTCTTACGTCGAAAGGGTTGTTAAGGTCTAGTGTCTCTTGCCTGAAATCTGTATCTTCAAATGTCATAGCTTTGTATCAATGGAGAAATAAAAAATGGGGACTCAAACTTCATTACAGACCAGAAAAAAATAGAAAGCGCAAGTAAATCGGCCGATCCGCCCGGCGAAATATATTCATTTCTACAGAATTCTTCGACCTCCAGATAATTTGAATCAGTAAAATTTTCCAATGCCGCCTTACAGAGCTTTTGAAAATTCCTCAGTACATCCTGCCCACCCCGATAAAGAATATTTGTATCCATGTTTTCTGATGCGATGGCGAGAAAACATTGGATCAAGGTAGTATCATTTAATTGGTTTTCCTCCGCGAGATAGGGTAATCCTATCTTAAATATAGTTTGGAAACCTCCCTCTGCCTCACCACGTGCACCGCTGAATCCAGAGGAATGAAACACATCCAATCCATGCGTTAAGTTTGATGACTTGCTCTCCTTTAGTTCCCGTTTCACAATATCCCGGCAAATATCCCTGACAATACTCCGAAATGATTGCGGATCGAACTGATTGAGGCTGCTGTAAAGCTTTCCGCAGGAGAAAAGTGTGAGTCCCATCAAGAAGATCAATCCTTTTTGCGTATTGATGTTACCTGTTGCCCGGAACATGGCTGCCTCCATTCGTAAACCAATGTTCCGGATGATTGGCAATGCCCGGGTGTACTCTTCAACATGAAATGCAAATCCAGCTTGCACCAACTCCTCAAAATAAAAGGATATGGCTGCCGAGGAATCTGCAAAAGTCAGAAAATTCATGTCCGCATGGCTGCCATTGCTTAACCTGTCTACCAATCCTGGTTTTGGCGTGAGTGAAATTTCGTAAAGCAGCGCTTTCAGCGCCAAAGAGGCAAGTTGCTTGGAGAGGAGTAACTCTCTTTGCCGGTTGCAATAATCCCTCATTTTAGAAAACATCAGAGATCGCAACTGCACCATATCATGTGCCTGCCCACGCCGGCAATCGATGGCCGGTTTAACCTGACAATAAAAGCACAACTTTGATTTTCCCGACGAGATGCAATTCCCCTTTTCATCATTCACATCCACATCAATAAACCTACCAAGCGGATGACCCTCTTCAAAGTTTTCACATATTTGCTTTAGCTCAGTGATGTCTAATTTACTGGCCGAAAATGGCGCTATAAAATAATCACCCGCTGCATCACACCGTTCGATGGCTTCGTTGTTAAAAACTTCAACCAAATGAGATTTTAGCATGAATTGCAGGTCCTGCAGACAGTATTTGAAAAAGTTGTTGACGGCAGGATTGCTTTTGGGAAAACCCGGAACATTTAAGCTCAGGCTCACGCAAGGATATCCCTTTCCTGCAATTTTACTTTTCAGAAGCGCCCTTTGTTCCCGGGCATTCAATATGGATTGCAGTGGTTCGATTTTGTTCCTTCTTTATTAATTTAATTTTTTTCCCGTCCTCCATGCCCTATGCCCTATGCTCCATGCTCTCTGCCCTATGCTCCATGCTCTCTGCCCTCTGCTCCAAGCTCTCTGCCCTCTGCTCTCCGCTACTTTTCCTTAAGCTGGTGGATCACATCAATAATTGTTCCATCCCTGTATTCCACGACTCCCACAATCTTATCGGTGTACTCAAGAGGGGCAGGAATACCGGTGATTTTATCAACCTCAATTTCGAGATCATGGATATCTTTGATATTGAGGCCCGCTTTGCGAAGATTGGCCTCCAACTCCGGAAAAGCCGGATTTACACACGTACCACGCTCGGTTACAAGAACATGCACAGTTTCCCCCGGAGTAACTATCGTATGAACCCGCTTCTTGATAATAGGGATCCGGCCACGGAACGAAGGACATACAACTACCGTCAGTTTTGCTCCCGAAGCAGTATCGGAGTGCCCGCCGGAAGCTCCCCTGATTTTCCCTTCAGATCCGGTAATTACATTGACATTGAAATCAACATCAATTTCAAGTGCACCGAGAACGACCACATCAATTTTATTCGTGATACACCCGCAATTAAACGGATTCGCGTACAAAGCTGCCGGAATCTCAATGTGATGGCGGTTGTTCAGTAAGGAATTACTTACCACAGCATCAAAAGATTGCACATCGAATATCGTCTCAAATAGACCTTCATTCAACATATCAACGCAATAGGAGGTGATGCCTCCCAACATAAAGCTACCCTTCAGTCCTATTTTCTTCATCTTCTCCCGGATGAATTTTGCAACTGCCAAAGAGGCGCCACCGGCCCCCACCTGAAACGCAAAGCCTGGTACAAAAAATCCTGAATGCTCGATCACATCCGCAGCAAGTTTGGCAATCCTCAAATCCATGGGGGAGTTGGTGATACGGGTTGTTCCGGTGGCAATTTTCGACGCGTCACCTATCGAATCAACCAGAACCACATGATCGATGAAGTTCTGTGAGATGGAAAGCGGAATACAGGGGAAATTTACCAGGTTGTCGGTAACAACAATCACCTGTTTCGCATACCTCGCATCAATGACGGCATAGCCAATCGAACCGAAGGCCGATTTTCCATGAGATCCGGTTGCATTCCCTTCACAATCGGCAGCCGAGGCAGGAATAACTGCCAGATCAATCCGGATTTTACCGGTATGGATGCATCTTACCCTGCCACCATGTGAATGAATCACCACAGGGGTATCCAGTACACCCTTTGAAATGGCATGTCCCAGTTCGCTGCGTATTCCGGAAGAGAAAATCCGGGTTACCGTACCATCTACCAAATAAGGAAGGATAGGATCATGACATTCGTTGAGCGACGAGGAGGCCAGGGTTATCTCACGGATTCCCATGTTGTGCAGGATGGTCAAAGTCTGTACCAGAAGGATATCACCGTTCCTAAGGTGATGGTGGAAGGAGACGGTCATTCCATTGTGCGGATTACTTCTGATGATGGCCTCCTCCAGGGTCTTGCACAATTTACTTTGATGCGGAAGGTATGCCTTGTTGGGAGCAGGTATTGTGGGTTCATCCATCCAGCCTTTGCTCAACTTCGTGAGAGCGCCCTGAAAAGGTTCCAATTTGCCTATTCCCTCAATGTATTCAGGGATTTCCCTTCCTAAACTGTTTAACATCGTATGGTTGTTTTTATGCTTTTGATCTCTGTTGTATCTTTCTTTATTACCGTTCTCTATGCGAAACCATTATCCAACCGTTACATTGGCAAGTCTCAGCAAATACTCGGCACGGGCAACGATGGGGGCATCAATCATCTTGCCGTCAATGGCAAAAACACCGATGCCTGCTGCGCTGTTCGACCTGAATTCCTTAACGATCCTGTAGGCCTTTCTGATCTCTTCCTCAGTTGGCGTAAATACCTCGTGAACCACATCTATTTGCCGTGGGTTGATGATCGCTTTCCCTGTAAATCCAATCTTTTTGGCATATTCGGTCTCCCTCCGCAATCCCTCCTCATCGTTTACATCGGGAAAAACCGTGTCAATAACATCAATGTGACTGGCTTTTGCAGCCATAACGATCCTCTTCCGGGCAAAATCGATTCCTGTCCCATCTGGAGTGTAAATGATATTCATATCGGCCGTCAGATCCTGCCCTCCAATGGTAATGGCGTCAATCCGGCTAAATTTGCTGGCGATATTGAAAACATTCTGGACGCCCATGGCAGTTTCAATCATGGCATGAAGCGTCATTTTATCATGGGGAAGACCATGCCTGTCTTCAATCTTTTCGATGATATTCAAAAGTTCAATGACCTCTTCGGGCGACTCTGTTTTGGGATACCGGATGGCTGACGGTTGAAGAGGAACAATTTCCTCCAGGTCAGCCAATCCAAAAGGAGTACTTAAATGGTTGACCCTTACGCATACCTCTGAATCGTAGAAATCTGTCACAAGGATCATATTCCTGACCAAAGTCCTTGCAGCGTCCTTTTGATTGAGGGCAACAGCATCTTCCAAATCCAGAAGGATGCTGTCGGCACCGTATATTCCACCCTGCTGAATCATTGCCGGATTATTTCCGGGAATGTACAGCATCGTCCTCCTATTCTTAAAATTCTTCATTTGATCTTTTTGTTACAATGTTCCTTCCTGTTGACCGAGTGAGCGTTTGATGGCTGTTTCGAGACGGGCCTTGATGGTAGGTTCCAGGGCGCCCTTATCTTTCGCAATCAGGTGGATATCTGTCATTTCATACTGATCAAGCATTCCATCTACAATTTGCCTGAAACTTGCTCCATACTGTTGCATTACAGTGGATGAGATCTCAATTTTCCTGCCCGAACGATTTGGAAGTGGTTCAATCAACACAATGACATCGCTCGACTCAAAGGTCCCTGATTGTGCCGGTATTTTTGGTTTCATTTGATAATAATTTAATTTTTAATGGTCAAATGGAACCCTCAGAGATATTCCTCTTCTTTGGCGAGCCTTTGTTCATGAGGGTTTCATGGCTAAAATTTAATATTCGGCTTAAAAGTGCGATAATTTGAATAATTATCAACAACCCTACTATGAGTAGTTGAAAAAGAACTCAATTTCTTAACAAAAGTAGGACTTTAATTGATCTGAAAGAGGATGTGAAATAAGCAATTTTTATTCCTTGTTTTCCAATTCTATTTTGTCAATGTCTTTGACAGCGATGTTTTCGTTTTCTTCTAACATCAAAAATTCAGAATTGAGGACTTTGTGTTGGTGCAGAATTTTTCCGCTTCTCAATATCACCTTAACGATCTGGTAACCCATGCCAGTTTCCGGAAGGTCGACCAAAATATCCATGAAATTATCTGGCAACTTTAAAGTTCTGAGGTGCATGACAATAAGTTATTAATAAGGTGTTTGTACCAGGAATGTTTCTGGGATTGTGCCATTGGCGAAGTAAACCGGCAAAACTTATTTTATATTATTCCTTTTTAGATGTCTGGCCGAATGATAAACCCTTAAGATGTCAACCTGAACGTCACTTTTTATTCGATAAATAATTCTGTAATTGCCAATTAATAACTCTCTGATTAAGTTCTTATTAAAAACCGGAACGATTCTGCCAGTATAAGGATTGACAGAAATTAGCTGAACTCCCTGATATATCTTATCGACCGTAAGATTGGCATAACGGATAGAATCTTCAGAAATGTAATCAAAGATTTCTTTTAAATCATCAAGGGATACCTCAGTCCAGGTTATTTTGACCATTTGTCAATTATCATTTTGGCATCCTCATTCGAAATTACTTTACCTTCTTCCGATTGTTGATACCCTAACTCTACCTTCTCCATAAAAATCAACTGATCAATTAACTGATCAATTGTAAATGAATCTGGCAGGGTTTTAATTGTCCGATTCAATTTATCCTTCGTAAGCATAGTCAATCGTTTTAAGTGAGAGATTAAATTTCGATTTTAATCAAAGAAAATACAAAAAAACTAAACTGCAAACTCTTCAATTGAGAAGAGCCTAATGATTAGGGCAATTTAAGGAGTATCGCATTCAAGTCATTTCCCCTCTGCAATTTGAACGTCTTCTTCGTCCATATCATAAATTCGATAATAAAACCATTGATAATTGTTATCCATTATCATTCTTTCATACAAGGTTGTCTTTTTCTTCCCTCTAATTTTTTTCAAAATCAGGTAAAGGTGCTCATAATTTGATCGATTTTTTATGGCTTTATTAATCTGATCTTTCCATAACTCAATCAGCACTACATGCCTGACTATATTGTTGTGTAACGCATATTCAAGCAGTTTTTCTATGCTGTTTAATTTACGCTCCAATTGCTTTTCGGTAAGGTTTTGACACAGCCACTCCACATACTTTCTTTCATTTTGTATGCAGTCTAGTATTTTCCCCTCGACTTCATCTTCAGTATGAATTTTCATCTCCCCTCCACAATTTTTATTTCATCTTCGGTCAATTTTTTAATATAGCGTTTTGTTTATTTTTACTACTCCATCTATTAGTTCTTCAATCTGTTCTTTTGTCGGTTCCTGTTGCTTTTTATGGTCGCATAGGTTTCTTAAATCAGCTAAGTTCTGTATAAAACGCCAAGTTGTGGTTTCAATTACTTCATTGTCTTTAAGCAATTGATTAAAGTCATTAATGGTTGGGTGATTTTTTTTAATTGCTATTTTATGATTCCAACATACTTGGGATAAGTGTCCTTCTAAAACGACACCAGCCATTGCTCCCGCTCCTCGTGCAAAGCCTTTCTTGTTTAACTCTCTTGCAGCATCAAGTTCAGAATCAAAAATGTCAGCCTGTAATAATTGCTTTATATCAAATAAAGAACTTTCAAATCTTTTCTCACAAGACTTTAAAATCCCAATTTGACTGTCAAAAATAGATTTAGCTATATCAATCTCTTTTGGGGGCGAATATGAATCCATCCCCCAGTTAATACCTTCACTATCAGGTGGAGTGTATTGAAAACGTATTTTAATGCCACTTTTTGTTTTATCATCATAATACATTTTAGCGAAATCGATAATTCTATCGGGTAAAATTATTTTTATAACAGCATAAGATTCAGAATACCATATTTCATAATCTTGTCTTAATTGAGCAAGATTTTTATTTTCTTTCATTTTGCTAACTATGCTTTCCCCACTCTTGATGAGCTTCTGAATATCCTTTTTATATTTTTCAATATTGGATAACATGGTTATGATTTTTCAATTATTTTTTATTTCTTCCTCCGCCAATTCGTAAAGCTGATATACGATTTCATTGATCCGATTTTCGCAATAGTCAATCTTGTTTAAGTCGATTACGTTAAATGATCCCATATTTCTTCTTCATTTCCCTTTTTAATTTCGATTGCTTTGTTAATATGGCTAAAGTGTAAATAATTCACCTGAGCACTTGGTGTGTAACCTTGTTCTTCAGCACTTTTGTACCAGTCGTAGTAGTATTTTTTAAGCTTATACAACTTTTCAAATGGCAAGGCCAATAATTTCTGAAGATCTTCATGTTCATTATCAGCTACTTTTTTTAATGTATCACCTAAAGTCGTCATATTTTCACATTTTTATTGATAGTCCTAATAATTTTCAAATTGTGGGCAAATTGCCATCTATGATTGCAATTTCATCCTCTGTCAATTCGTATAGATCGTAAACAAGCACATCAATTTTAGACAATAAATATTCCAAGCGACTTTGAATTTGTTCTTTTTGGGTTTGTAATTTTGAATTCATTAATTCTACTTTACTAAAATGATTTTTACTTATAATATCTATCTATATCAGC